>CAJKNS010000081.1 GCA_905201305.1 uncultured Eubacteriales bacterium | reverse complement strand
TCCTGATGCTCCGGCGGAATGCCGATGCCGGTGTCGCTGACCGCAAGGCTGTGGTCCTTGAGGGTCACGGTGACGGTGCCGTTGACACGGTTGTAGCGAATGGCGTTGTCCATTAGATTGTATACCAGCTCCCACAGGCTGTTTTTCTCGCCGCGGACAACGGTTTCGCCGTCCTCCAGCTGCAAGGCAATGCCGCGCTTTTCCGCGAAGGGCGTCAGGGTTTCGATGCACTCCTGGGCAATGGCATGAAGATCCACCGGCGCATGGGATACCGGCGTCTGGTCCTCGTCCAGTCGGCTCAGTCGAATGATATCGCTGATGAGGTTCAGCAGCCGCCCAGCCTCCTTATGAATGGTGCCTGCAAAGCGCTTAACGTCCTCGTCCTTTGCCATGCCGCTTTCGATCATCTCGGCATAGCCGGAAATGGAGGTCAGGGGGGTTTTCAGCTCATGGGATACGTTGGCGGTAAACTCCTGCCGGATGCTTTCTTTGCTCTGACGCTGCTGCTGAATTTCCACAACAAAGGGCTTCAGCTCCGGATACACCCGCTTGGGGTCGTTTGCCAGCTCCGGATCGTCCAGATCCTCCGGGAGCTTTTTGATGGGCTCTACCAGCCGCCGGGTCAGCAGCACCGCAAAAATCACTGCCATCACCATTAAAATGCAGATGGCAAGCACCAGATAGGGCACAGCGCTGCCGTAAATCTGATAAATATTGCTGGCGGAGCTGGCGACCCGCAAGATTTCGCCGGAGGGCAGCTTCACCGCATAGTAATAGTCCTCGGTGCCCAGGGTGTCAGAGGTCCGGCGGCTGCTGCCGTAACCGGTTTCCATGGCAGCCTTTACCTCCGGGCGGTCCAGATGGTTTTCCATGGTGCTGGCGTCGGCAGCGCTTTCATAGAGTACGGTACCGTCCTGCTCAATCAGCGTGATCCGCAGCTTGTTTCCGGCGAACCGGGATAAGTCCTCCGGCTTGCCGCTTTCCTCATAGGCTTCGGCGATCAGCTCTCCCTGCTGCTGGAGATCGGTCTGCACCTGGGTGCGAAAGGCGGAGAAAAAGGCAAAGCCTGAGCAAATCGCTGCCAGAAGCGCGGAAATCAGACCCATATAAAAGAGATTCAGCGTAATTTTTTCTTCCATGGTTCATTCCTCCAGTCGTTCCAGCTTAAAGCCCACGTTCCGGATGGTCTGAATCATAGCGCCCTTTGCCCCCAGCTTTTGCCGCAGGGTTTTCACGTGCATGTCCAGGGTCCGGCTGGAAAGCTCATAGTTATAGCCCCAAATCCGCTCCATAATCACGTCCCGGGTGAATGCGTTCCCCGGCGCGCTGAGCAGCAGCTTTAACAGCTCGAATTCCTTATATGTAAGCTCCACCGGCGTTCCGTCCACGGTGACAAGATGCTTTTCCTCGGACAAATACAGTCCGCCATAGCTGTACTCCGCCGGGAGCTTTGCGGTAGCGGCGCCGCGGAGTCGCGCCTTGACCCGGCTAATCAGCTCCATAATGCCGAAGGGCTTTGGCAGATAGTCGTCCGCGCCCAAATCCAGCCCCCGTACCGTGTCCAGCTCCGAAGCCTTGGCGGTGACCAGAATGATGGGAATATCCCGGGTGTCCATCCGGGTTCGGAGCTTCCGGAGAATGGTCAGCCCGTCCTCACCGGGCAGCATAATATCCAGCAGAATCAGATCCGGCGTCCCGGCGGACAGGGCGGTATAAAAGGGACCGGCGCTGGCAAAGCTCTCCACCTGAAAGCCGCTGCTTTCCAGGGCATATTGCTCCAGCTCTCGGATTTCCGGATCGTCCTCCACAATGAAAATCTTCATATTGTTCACCTCTTGGCTAGAGTATAACAGTCCTGCGTAAAAATCAAAGCCCCTCTATGTAAAACCTGTGTAAAAAATCCTGCCGCAAGTTCGACTCCAGCCGCCAAATGAATCATGCGTGTACTGAATTTCAGACTTTGTGAAAAATAACACGAAATTACAGTAAATTTCTTCTTGAAATTTTTGGCAAATCGCGGTATGATTATGGAGCAATGGTATCGGGAGAGGTGCATCTATTTCCGTGTAAGGAACTGGAAAAACTGGTGCCCCTCAGGATGGAAAAGCAGTGCAGCTTTTTTGCCCGATACAATACTATGAAGTAAAGGAGAGCGAGTAAACCATGAAAAAGAAAGTAACCAGACTCTTTTCTGTCCTGCTCGCGGCAGTGCTGGTATTTGGCACCCTGCCGGTTTCCGCATTGGGAACCGACGTCACCGATCCGCCTGCCAGCACGGTGGACGAGCCTGTGGTGGACAAGTCCGTGGTAGACGGCTCCTCGGCAGAGCCCGAAGAAGAGTCTGCGGTGGACGATGCTGCTCAGCTGGAGGAGCAGTCTGCGGAGGTAGAGGCTGCTGCGGTGCAGTCCGCTGCGGCTGTAGACGGCTATACTATGAATATCTTCTTCCTGGACTGCGGCAGAAAATATTACTCCGCCAGCAGCATTAAGCAGTTCATTGATAATGCATCCGGCGCTGGCTTCAACTATATCCAGCTGGCAGTGGGCAATGATGGTCTGCGCTTCCTGCTGGACAATATGGAGCTGACGGTCAATGGCAAAACCTACGGTAGCAATGACGTTAAGGCTGCAATTCAAACAGGTAATAGAAAATATTATAACTTTACCACCAATGAGTTGACCCAGAGTGAGATGGATGAAATTATTAGCTATGCCCACCAAAAGGGCATGGGCGTGATTCCCTGCGTCAACTCTCCCGGTCATATGGACGCCATTCTGGATGCAGCAGAAGAACTGACCGGTATGACTTGTTCTTACAGCGGTTCTGGCCGCACCATTGATGTTACCAATTCCACTGCGACCACCTTTACTCAGGCGCTGCTGCAGAAGTACATTGATTATTTTGCGAGCAAGGGTTGCCAGTATTTCAACATGGGCGCGGATGAGTATGCCAACGATAAGTTTACCGGCGGTGCTATGGGCTTTGGCAACCTCCTGTCCACTCGCAATTACGGCCACTATGTTGATTACGTTAATCAGGTGGCTGCGCTGATTAAGGGTGCTGGCATGAAGCCGATGGCGTTCAACGATGGCATCTACTTCCAGAACAATACATCCTACGGTACCTTTGACACAGATATTGTGATTTGCTATTGGTCCAACGGCTGGAGCGGCTATACCCCCATGCCGGCGGCGGACTTGGCTGCCATGGGCTTCAAGCTTGTCAACACCCATGGTGATTACTATTGGGTGCTTGGCAAGTCGGATGCACAGTGCTCTGCGACCAAGGCAAGCCGTTTTGCCTACAATACCTTCCCGGGCAGCGTCATTAGTGCCCCTGTTGGCTCCATGTTCTGCGTTTGGGGAGACTATCCTGGCGCTGAGAGTGAAGCAAGCGTAATCAACAAGACTGCCGCTACGATTGCAGCATTTGGCAGAGCTTGTCCTACGGTGGATCCCGTAACCGAAACTCCGACAACTCCTTCTAAGCCGGATACCGACAAGCCTGCCATAACTGCACCTGAAGGTGCAAATGCGCTGAAGGTAAATGGTACCACAACGCTGGAGGCAAGCGAGACGGTTACGTGGAAGGCAGAGCCTGAGGGCGTTGTTGATCTTACATCTGCGGATGATATTGTAGCCGCTAGCAGCCAGGTATCCGCCAAGAAGGTTGCTGTGAAAGCCTTGAAAGCGGGCAAGGCTACCATTACTGCTACAAATGATGCTGGCAAAACTGCTGAGTTTGCACTGGAGGTTACTGCTGCTGAGGAGCCCGAAAACAAAACGGATAGCGTCACTGTAGCAGTTAATGCAACGAAAGCGGCAAATGTGGATGTCACCGGCGATTACACGACTGACGATTACAGCAATGACTACGTCACTGTAACAACCAGCAAGGAAACGACTGACGGCTCGACCTATTATGAGCCTGCATCCTTTGAAGCGGGTAAAGAGTTCTACATTTCTGCGGAGAGCAATGCGGCAGATGTCACGGATAAAAAGGCAGTAAAAGTGACATTTGAGACCGCTGAGAACGGTCAGTATTATATCAAGCTGGCAGATGGCAGCTATATTTATCCCAATGCGTCCTATGGATGGAGAACTGGCTGGAGCTATTCCCTGGGGGAGACACAGATGAGCGTAACAGTTGCTCCTGATGGCAACCGTATTGCTGTTTCAAGGGCACATACGTATGAAGGTATGTTTAATACGTACAATACGAATGCATACCTCACGCTTTCCGGCACGACCTTTGGTGCTGACAGTAGTTCTCAGTCGCTCTACCTGTATGAGCAGAAGACAATGCCGGGAACCACCACCACAAAGGTTTCCTTCACCGGTAAAAAGGTGACTGAGGAAAACAAACCAACGACCATTGTGATTGGTAATGTAACGTATAATGTTACCGTTACGGATGTGAATCTGTCCGATGTTGACCCGCTGGAAATTCAGTATTGGATTACTAACTCTCGCCTGATTGGTGCGTCCTCTGGCAAAAATTACTATGCAGTTGCTGCCGAGAATGCATATTCTGAGGCGGGTCTCGATGTTGCGGGTCTAGTTGATCAATCTGCCAATAAGGATGGAAGAACACAGACCTATTGGCAGGCTAAGCTGCTGGACAAGACCAAGAGTAATAACAGCACCAGCGGAACGGAGGAACAGACCGGAGATAAGGGCGATGACGAAACCCTGAATGGCACAACCTTTACAAAGGTACGTTATTGGGGCGGCAAGTGGCAGGTATATTCTGAGGCAGGAGCCTGGATTGAAGTAACAAGCAATCACCAGGTAGTTGCCTACTATATGGAGGTTGTCAACATCAAAAACGCCAATGGCGAGGATGAGATGACGATCAATGCCGCTGACTGGGGCACCAAGGGCGATGGCACAGGAAACTGGGGCTATACGCCTGAGAACGACCGTTGCTCTGTTTCTGTGCAGGTTGTGTATGAGGATGGCTCTAAGAACCCTGGTTCTACGGATGCAGCGAACCTGAAGTCCAAGACCATTGTATACGGCTATCCGAGTAGCGGTCGTGGTCTTGGTACCATGGTGTTCACCGGCAATAACGAGTATGAGATTTATAAAATCACCGCTGAAACCGGTACTATGAGGAGTAGCGCGAGCAGTAGTAATACGGTTACTGTAACCAGCCTTACCTGGAAAGGCAATGAGAAAGTAGTTTGGGGCAGCGATGATCAGGAGCCTGTTGCCAGCGCGAGCATTGGTAACCCAACGAACAATCCCAGCTATGAGAATCCTTATGATAATCTGGCATGGAATACCTCTGAGCACAATAAAAACAATGCGATCCTGATCCGCGTTTATGTAAAGCCTAAGGCGAATGAGGATTCTCTGACGGTTCACTATGTCAATCAGACTACTGGCAGTGAGTTCTATTCCTACAATATTAGCGTAACAGCGGGTACATACTTTAACGAGAATTTTGCACGGGTGAGCGACACGGAGCTGACTGGCAACACGGTTCGCAACAAGAGCGGCGTTGACCAGACGGTTGAAGCTGACCTGAAAAAAATGGCTGCAATTGGTGCAGAATACCGCTATTCCAAGTATAAGTGCGTAGATGCGCGGAGAGACGCTGGCGGAAAAGATGTATATCTGTACTACACCTTTGACCGCGCGGTTTCTTTTGTAGTTGACTTTGGAACATCGTTAAAGATTAACCTTACGGATCTTTCTGAGACCTTTAACGGCAATGAAGAAAAGATTAACAGCATCACGGTCAAGAACCAGACGAATGGTAAGGCTGATGTTAATTTTGATACCAAAACCATAACCTACACGCCAAATGCGAATTTTGTAAAGAACTCTACAGGTGAAATGCTGAACGTTACCGTTTCAGGATACAATCCGGAGACGCGGCAAACTGGCGAAATCACCTACACCGTTTACATCTACCCCGCCTCCAACGTCCTCTACGAGGAGAGCTTCCTGAGCAAACCCGACGGCGACACCACTTGGAGCCGTAGTGATGCGGCAGCTGCCACCCAGGAAACCCAGAAGGTCGGCGACACCACCAAGACCTACAACGTCTTCGGCTATGATGGTTCCTACAGCAGTTCTACCAATGCGAATGGCGTATGGTCCATCACCGGTCTGGAGAAAAACAAGTACAGCGCACCGCTGACCACGGAGTTCTATGGCAATACCTTTGACCTCATTGGTGATTGCGGTCCGACCACCGGCGGCGTTCTCCTGACCGTCATTAAGAATGATCCCGTAAAAGGAAAGCATGCCACCATTGCGAACATTGATACTCGCTATGATGATGGAAGTGGCGCAACAATCCATCAGGTGCCCTTGGCGCATATCGTTATGGCAAATGAAAAATATGGATATGACGATGCGCTTTGCACCGTAAAGGTCTATGCAACCGGTCTGGATCCAATCGAAGGCAGCACTGCGGCTGCTGTTCAGGCAGCGGCTGAAATGGATGCCGATGCAGAATACGATGCTCTGCTGGCACATCCTGGAAGAAAATGATCTGACCATGGATGAGGTGGACTTTGTCACCATCTCTGCGGCGGACAACTTGGATGTTGCAGCGACCCCCGATGCAGTGGATTTCTATAGCGCTGCCCTTGCCTCTGACGGCACCGGTTCCTCCGGTTATCAGGCTGGTAACCATGTGGCAATCGACGGCTTCCGCGTCTACCGTTCTACTACCGATACTGTGGCAGAGAACTATCCTGACAATGAAAAGGGAAAGACCTACAAGAACATTTGGGGTGTTGCAGAGGGTTCCTTCGTTGGCTTTACCGACAAGAAGGGTGAGGTTACGGGTACCGTACAGACCTACATTGCAAATGGCGGTCCTCAGAATGAGATTTACCTGACAAAGAGCGATGAAAAGAGTCATGCAGTTGTCTTTAAGATTGGCGATACAAAGAGCACAATTCAGGTCAGCTTGCGCGCTGTGAAGGGCACTGGTTCGGTAACGGTTAATCTCGGAAACGAAGTGCCGAAGACGATTACATCCGTCACTGAGATGTATTATGAAGTTACTTCGGACAAAAACGGTGTGTTTACAATTGCAAATACCGGCGATGGCATTCTGGCAATTGGAAACGTAAAACTCTCTTCTGACAATAGCGCAATTGTTTCTGCACAGGAGCTTGGCGATGAGGTGGTAAGCAAGGCGCTGACTGCTGCGTTCTATGGCAATCAGGAGCCTGAGCCTGATCCTGATCCTGCTACCTTTGCACCCGAAACCTTCGAGACCAAGGTTTCCAGCACATCCGTAATCCGCAACAAGGTCGTTACCCTGAAGGTTACGGTGTCCAGCGATGTTGCTTACATCACCGTCAACGGCAAGAAGTATACACGCACCGGTCTTAAGGGCTTCGGCGGAAAGAACCGTACCATTCGTGTCGTTTCCGTGATGCCGAAGGATGAAACACCCAACTTCGAAATCGTGGCCTACAATGCAGACGGTGAGAAGAGCAAAACAAAGACTGTCTCTGAATAAGAAAGGAGGGTACAAATTGAAAACTTATGAAAAACCCCGGCTGATGGTACTCTCTTTTACTGCCAATGATGCACTTTGCAGTTGTGCTGCGGCAACACGTGGCACTCAACTGGGAGGGATACTTGAGGGGCTTATTCTCAATGTCGACTCCAGTTTGGCTAATGGTAATGGTGTTCTCGACGGAGATGAGGCGAGCAACCTTTTTGAAGAAGGAGCTTGCAGAGTTGGTTGCTTGGATTATTGTAAAAATACACCAGAAGGAAAAAATATTTTCACCTCGTAAGCTCTAACTCAAGCGCCCATGCCCCTGCGGGTGTGGGCGCTTCTTTCGCGAAAGGAACCTATATGGAATATTATTACAGCTTCTGCGGCGTGCCCTTTCGTGTTGCCGCACCAACGTCTCTCTGGGAGGACAAATACAGTCCCAAATTCGCCTGCGCATCCTGTGCGCCGGTTGTCAACATTGAAATTACCTCCAGCACCCAGTTACCTGCTCCCTTGGGTAAGCTGCTGGGGCACCGCGGAGAAAAATATATTTGGCGGGAAGGTACAACAATTACCCGCCTGACCCACGATTCGTTTCAGACGAATCCACATATGCTATGCTCCTATCAGCTGGAGCAGCCTGGATTGATCCATTGTGTCGCGCGGGAGGATGCATGGAAATGGGCAACGGGATCCTCTTTTCTATGGCCCGGGGTTTCATTGCCGCAGCTGCTGCTGTACCATCGGGCGTTGGTGTTCCATGCGTCCTATATTGCCCATCAAGGGCAGGGTATTCTGTTTACCGCGCCCAGCCGGACCGGAAAATCTACCCAGGCGTCCCTTTGGGAAACCTGCCGCGGTGCGCAAATTTTAAACGGCGACAAGGCGGCGGTAAAGCTGGAAGCAAAGCCTGTTGTTTACAGTATGCCCTTCTGCGGCACCAGCGGTATCTGCGAAAATGTCACCCTGCCCCTTCGCTGCATTGTGGTGCTGTCTCAGGCAAAGGAAAACACGGTCCGGCGACTGGGTATTCAGGAGGCGCTTTCCATGCTGAGTCCTAATGTATTTTCGGACCGGCTGATTGCCGAGGAATGGAGTAAAACGCTGCTGCTGCTGGTGGATTTGGTGGCATCGGTGCCCGTTTATTCCCTTGCCTGCACGCCGGATGTGCGTGCGGTGGAGGCATTGGAAGCTGCGCTTGCCCAAGACGGGCTGAAATCATAACAGGAGGAAACTATGAACGCTTATCAGGCATACAGAGAGCTGCTATTTGCCCGGGCGGATGTTCGTGGAATTCCGCTGTCCGGCACCTTTGAGCTGACACCGCGCTGCAATTTCAACTGCAAAATGTGCTACATTCATCGGTCTGAGCAGGATGCGTTGGCGCTGGCAGGAGAGCGTTCCGCCGCACAGTGGCTGTCTCTGGCGGAGGAATGCTGCAAGCAGGGGACGCTGCTGCTGCTTTTGACCGGCGGCGAGCCCTTAATCCGAAAGGATTTTCAGGAGATTTATTCTGGCTGCCGTAAAATGGGTTTGATGATTTCCATCAACTCCAATGGCTCGCTGATTCAGGAGGATGTACTGGATTTCCTGGCGGCAGACCCGCCGTCACGGGTGAATATCACCATCTATGGCGCATCTCCGGAGACCTATGGCGCTCTCTGCGGGAATCCGGACGCTTATTTTCAGACGGTCCATGCCATTGAAAAATTGCAGGAAGCCGGGATCCTTGTAAAGCTGAATTATTCTGTGACCCCTTATAACCGCCAGGATGCACAGGCAGTGTATGCCTTTGCCAGGGAGCACAGCCTGCCCTTGCAGGCAGCCAGCTATATGTTCCCGCCGATTCGCGCCTGTGAGCATGGAAGCTTTTGCGCAGACCGATTGTCTCCGGACCAGGCGGCGGCGGAGAAAATTGCCTATGATATGTCCAGGTTTACAACCGAAGAATTAAGGTAACACCGCACAAATGCTAAAATACACATTGTCGGAAAGCCATTTAGCAAAAAGCA
>CAJKNS010000080.1 GCA_905201305.1 uncultured Eubacteriales bacterium | reverse complement strand
TTATTTTTTCTTGAAATACACAAAGTATTCCTGCGAAAAACTGCCTTTTCCGACGCAAAATCTTAGGCTGAATCCTCGCCGCCAATTTGCGCGATATTTCCTTAAAATTCAATCTGTCACGCAGTGACACATTCACTGCCCGCAAGGGGCAATTTCACTCAGCTGAAAGCTGAATTTCACATGCCATGGCATATTTCACTCGGCGCCGTGAAACAAGGAAACTTGGAGCGCGCTTGCCGAATTTCACTGCATGATGCAATTTGCATCATGCTTTATCCCCAGGGCCAGCTGGGGAACCACTTGAGCACGTTCAAGCAGAACTGCACCGAGGCCTCTGCGCCGCTGAGCACCGGATAGAACAGAATAAACAGCCCGGTATTCAGCCCGGTAAAGCCATAAACCAGCTTGTCGTTCTTGGGATTTCGGGAAATCAGCTCGTCAAACACATAGCTGATGGCAAGGACCAGAAACAGAATGCAGCCAAAATAGTGATAGGCAAAGGTGGTGCGGGAGATAATCACCCAGGGGAGGAACTGGCACAGATACCCTGCCCAGATCAGAATCACCTGAGGCTTCCGGCGCTTCCAGAAGGCAACTGCGCTGGAAATCAGCGCCACAAGACCACCCCAGGAAATCAGCGGAGAATTGAACGCGCCGAATGCGGACTTGGTGCTGCCGCTGTAATTGAGGTAGTAGAGAATCGGGCGCACATCAAACAGCCACTGGTACCAGCGGGAGGAATAGGGATGGGTCTGATTGACGCCATTGTGATAGGTGAGCATATACACCTGATTGTCCCAGATAATCTTGTAATAATTCTTGTCCGTGAGCATGGAGGGCATCTGATAGCCCAGTGCCAGACCATAGGGAATATAGCTCAGACAATAGATGATTACGGGAATCACAATGAAGAACACCACAGAAAGCCCAATGGTGACCAGCAGCTCTTTTCCATAGTGCTCCAGTCCCACGGCGCGGTATTTCATAATCACCCGCAGCAGCCACAGCGCTGCCAGACCAACGCCTGCATAGAGCACGGTCCATTTGCTGGCGCAGCCAAGACCAAAGGACAGACCGCAGAAAAACAGGTCCAGCCAGGTTTTTTTCAAGGAACTTGCATAGGGAGCGGCGATCCAGCGCCACATAAACAGGAAGCTCAAAAGGATGAAGAATACACCATAGGTGTCAATGGTGGCGATTCTGGTCTGGGTAAAGTGCATGAATTCAAAGGCAAACAGCGTGGTGCCGCACATGGCAACCTTGGTTTTGCCGAACATGTTTTTCAGGAGAATATACAGGGGCAGCAGCATCAGAACCCCGAAGAACGTGCCCATAAACCGGTAGCCAAAGGGGGTCATACCGAAAATGCGAATGCCAAGGGAGATGATGATCTTGCCCAGGGGCGGATGGGTGATTTCATAGGGATAGATGTTTTTGATGTGCTCATAGGCGGTACGCCCGTGATAGATTTCATCAAAATACATGCTGTTGTACCAGCTGGGGGCATCGGGAACGGTGTCCTGCTCATCCAGCAGCAGACTGTCTACGCCGGATACGTCCAGAAGCCGACCATTTGTATCGTACAGCGCCAGCTCGCCCAGCTCCATGGGAAGCACCCGGGCAACAATGCGGATATAGCGGGTTTTTATCATGGTGTCGCCGATACTGGCATACTGCCACTTAAACAGGTCTGCATAGCTCTGGTGCATGGCGGCGTCGTTGATGTCGCCGCTTTCATCCTCCTGGGCAGTGGCGTCGATGAGCCGCACCCAGTTGCTGCCGTTGGAGCTGTAATAGAGGTCATAGTCGCCGGGATACAGTCCGGTGTAGTACATGATGGAGGAAATCTCCTTCTGCTCCCCCAGGTCGATGACCACACTGTCGTTTTCCCCCTCAAAGGTATAAAAGCTCTGGGGATCCTTGGTGCTGCCCAAATTGGTAAAGGCAACCACAGCGTAAATCGCTAAAATAATGACCACAGGGAGCAGATCCCGCCGCTCCATGGGATAGCTTTTGCCGTCTAACGTAAAACGGGGCTTGTCAAAGTTTTGAATCCATTCCAGTGTGCCCATACGGGGAGCCATTTCCCACTTGTATTTCAGAAAGAATAGGACAATCAGTGCCGCGAGGATGATGGGGAAAATAGCGGCGGTGGGGCGAACCTGGGAAAAGTAATGAGCAAAGCCCTGTGCAATTGTCTGCATCAGTGCGCACCTCCAATGCCGGTGATGAAGCAAAATTGTATGATCATCCCATTGACGAAAAAACAGTCCGGGATGTTCCAAATGAAATCAAAATTATTTTAGCATTTTTCGGCTGTATTTTCAATGAGAAGGGAAATATTCGCGGACAAAATCCACATCCTCCACCTGAAAGCTCTTTCCGCGAAGAGGCTCCAGAATGCCGGCGTCGGTGGTAAAGGCGAACGTCAGCCGGTAGGAATAGAGCGCCTGAAACTTTCGGTCATACTTCGTTTCTGCCTTGCCGTATTTTCCATCCCCCAGCAGAGGATGACCGCTGGCGGCAAACTGGGCGCGAATCTGATGGGTCCTGCCGGTAATCAGCTCGCATTCCACCAGACTCAGGTCCCTGTTCTTTTTCAGCGTTTTGTATTTGGTGATGCAGGTTTTGGAGCCGGGCTGGGAGGTTTTTGTGACATAGACCCGGTTCTTTTTGGCGTCTTTAAACAGATAGCCCTTGAGCTCGCCGTTTTCCGGCTTCATGACTCCGTGAATGACCGCCAGATAGCGCTTGTCCAGTTCCCGATCCTTGACCTTTTGGTTCATGATCCGGAGGGCTTCGGCGTTTTTTGCTGCAATGACAATGCCGCCGGTGTTCCGGTCAATACGGTTGCAGAGGGCGGGGGCAAAGGCATGCTCCTGACGGGGCTTCCATTCCCCCTTGGCATAGAGATAAGCCTGAATATGGTCGATGAGGGTGCGTCCGTATTCTGCGCCGTCGTGAGGATGAACTGCCATACCGGGCTTTTTATCCACCAAAAGAATGTTTTCATCCTCATATACAATATTTAGTTTTGGGGTTGCCACAGTGAGATAGGCGTTTTCCTCCTTGGGGGTGTCGAAAAACTCATCGTTGACGTACATCTCCACCAGATCTCCGGCAGCCAAGCGGGTATCCCGCTGAGCGCGCTGTCCGTTGACCTTGATGCGCTTGAGCCGAATATATTTTTGAGAAAGGGAAGCCGGAAGCAGGGGAACGGTTTTTGCAATAAACCGATCCAGACGCTGTCCAGCGTCGTTTTTTGTGATGGTAAAGGATTTCATAGATGCCTCCTGAAACGGGGTAATTAGTCGGTGGAGATGGCGTTGGGATAGATGATTTGCATCCGGTCATCGTCAAAAAAGCGGTCCATCACCTGCTGCCACTGATGGCGGGCGGGGATTTGATTTGCCCGCTGGTCGTAGCGAATCAGTGCAAGAGACGAGGTGAGCATATTCACAGCCATGAATACCACCAGGCAAAGGGTAATGAGCAGATTAGGCAGCCGGGGGATTTTGGAGAGCCACCGGGACAGCCGGGGATAGCAGACCTTGATCCATACCACTGCAGCAATGCCCCAGAAGAAGCAGTATAACAGGTTAATGCGTCCGCCCAGATTAAAGGGAATATCGCTGTAGTCCCAGAATACCTTGCCGAAGAAAATCTCGGTAAAGACGCTGCAAAGGTATTCATATGCGCCGCCCAGTACCGTTCCGATCAGGAAAATATGACGGTCCGGCTTGTCGGCGTCCCGGTGGAGCAGCGCAGTGGCAAGGGCGATGGCAAGACCCCAGACAATGCTGAAGGGCCCCCAAGCCAGACTGCTGCGGCTCATCCAGACCCCTGCGGTGATTCGGCAGAAGATGGTTTCGGTGATGTCTCCCAGCAGAGAGCCGATGAAAAACAGCTGAAACAGCAGAAGCAGGGTGCAGCCGGTATGATCCGTGGCTTTTTCTGCTTCCTCCAGGTCATAGGCGCGCTCCATGCGGCGTTCCACCCGTGTGAGAATGCCGGTGCCCAGACGGGTGGTCCAGCTGCGGAGCCCGGACTGCACCTGCTCGATCTTTTCGGCATTGGCAGAGGGGCGACGGTAGACATAGTTGAAAATTGCGTCGGTGGGAGATGCAGCCTTTCGCTCGTGATGTACGGTAAAAAGAGAGGTCAGCAGGTCCAGAAGACTGATGCCGCAAAGAATCAGTACCAGCAGCTTGCCCAGCAGCTTCGGCAGCAGGGCATAGACCACCGTGAGCAGCTCATTGCCAAAGCAGACTGCCAGGGTGCCGAGAATGCCCCATAAAATCGAATAGGGCAGGCAGACATAGCCGTCAAAGTTCCAGGGCAGGGAGGAATAGTCCCACCAGCGGCGGTGATTCATCCGTTCCAGCAGCTTGCCGGTAAACCATTCAATCAACGTAGCCAGGGCGCAGCAGCCTAAGAAAAGAAACACCGGGCGGGATTGCAGCTCACCAAGAAACACCGTCATGGAAACGGCGGAGATACCATAAATAAAGCACACGGGACCGGAGAAAAAGCCTCGATTTGCGAATGTCCGCCGCTTTCCGCTGGCAATGGCGGTTTCCGCTGCCCAGCCAAGGAAGGAATAGAGAAATAGTAGCCACAACAGCTCATATTTGGAGTAGCCCATGGTGCGGACCTCCTTTTTCTTACTTGCACCTATGATACTCGGTGGCAGGGAGTGTGTCAATGGCGCAGATTGTTTTATTTTTCTGCTGTTTTCCCTTGACAAGCAGCCGGAAAATCTATATAATAGCTTGGTCAGACTATGAAAGGAATATGATCTATGCTCTTAAATCTCGCCTCGATCATTCATACCCCTGGCGGAATTGTTCCTTTCAGCTTCTCCATGGACTTCAGTCAGTCGGAGTTCGGCGGAGCCTATCCGGCCCAGGAACCAGTGCTCGTCTCAGGGCAGGTTCGCAATGAGGCCGGTGTTCTTCTGCTAAGCGCCGAAATGAAGACCACGCTGCACTGCGTCTGTGACCGCTGTGCCACGCCGTTTCTGCGGGATTACAGCCAGAAGGTTTCGGCGGTGCTGGTAACCAAGCTGTGCCATGAGGAGAACGAAGACGACTGGACGTTTCTGCTTCAGGGTGAAAGCGCTGATCTTGATGATATCATGAACACCGCTTTTGTGTTGAATCTGGATTCCAAAATGCTGTGCAGCCCCGACTGCAAGGGTCTATGTGCCCGGTGCGGCAAGAACCTCAACGAGGGCCCCTGCGGCTGCAAAAAAGAACTCGATCCCCGTTTGGCTGTGTTAGGGCAGCTGTTGAAGGATAAGGAGTAAACCCATTGCCTTCGGGCAATTTTTCGACCAAGGAGGTGTCACCAAATGGCCGTACCAAAGTGTAAAGTATCCAAGGCTAGACGCGACAAGCGCCGCAGCAACGTCTGGAAGCTGGAGGTGCCTGGTCTTGCCAAGTGCCCTAAGTGCGGAGAGCCCGTGCTTCCTCACAGAGCTTGCAAGGCTTGCGGATTCTATAAGGGACGCGAGGTCATCGCTGTTAAGGCAGACTGATCTGAAAGTAGAGCGGGGTGCGCACCCCGCTCTTTTTCTGTTTTTAAGGCAGCACCACACAAATGTGCCGCTGCCAATTTATGTGGTATTACCCAGGGCTGCCGAATTGCATGATATCAGGCTCAGGATACCGAAACCCTGAAAATCAGATTGATTTATCCCCGAAAAAATGAGATAATATATAATGAACAAATAATTCTAGACACAAAATATAGATACAAATCAGGAGGTGGCGCATTTGGCAAAGCCATTGGTTGCTATCGTGGGCAGACCCAACGTGGGCAAGTCCATGCTGTTTAATAAGCTGACCGGTCGTCGGACCGCCATTGTAGAGGACACACCCGGTGTTACCCGGGATCGGCTCTATGGAGAGTGCGACTGGAACGGACGGGACTTTGAGCTGGTGGATACCGGCGGCATCGAACCGAAGACTGACAGCCATATGCTGAAGTTTATGCGGCGTCAGGCTGAAATCGCTATTGAAACCGCGGATGTGATTGTGATGGTCTGCGACATCAAAACCGGACCCACCGCAGCGGATCACGAAATTGCGAATATGCTGCTCCGGAGCAAAAAGCCTGTCGTGCTTGCGGTAAACAAGTGCGACAATACCGGACCGGTGAATCCGGATATCTATGAGTTTTACTCTCTGGGACTGGGCGATCCCATTCCCGTCAGCGCCTTCCACGGTCATGGCACCGGTGATCTTCTGGATCTGTGTGTGGAAAACTTCCCGCCGGAGACGGAGGAGGAAGCCCAGGAGGACGTTATTAAGGTTGCCATTGTGGGCAAGCCCAATGTGGGCAAGTCCAGCCTGCTGAACTATATCCTGGGGGAGGAGCGTGTGATCGTTTCCAACGTGGCAGGCACCACCCGGGATGCCATTGACAGCTATTATGAAAATGAATACGGCAAATATGTGTTTATCGATACTGCCGGTATGCGCAAAAAGTCCAAGGTGGACGACAGCGTGGAGAAGTTCTCCAACATGCGCAGCATCGACGCCATTTCCCGGGCGGATGTGTGCCTGATTCTCGTTGACGCCAACGAGGGCGTTACCGAGCAGGACACCAAGATTGCCGGTTTGGTCCACGAGGCGGGCAAGGCTTCTATCATTGTGGTGAACAAGTGGGATGCCGTCAGCAAGGATACCCATACCATGGACAAGTTTACCAAGTCCGTGCGGGAGGGACTGGCATATATGACCTATGCCCCGGTGCTGTTCATTTCGGCGCTCACCGGACTGCGGGTGGACCGGATTTATGAGTCGATCAACGCTGTGGCAAACCAGAATGCCATGCGGATTTCCACCGGTACCCTCAACAGCATTCTGGCAGATGCTACCACCCGGGTGCAGCCGCCTACCGACAAGGGCAGACGTCTGAAGGTATACTATATCACCCAGTCCGGGGTTAAGCCCCCCACATTCGTATTGTTCTGCAACAGTGCAAAGCTGTTCCACTTCTCCTATCAGCGGTATCTGGAGAACCAGCTTCGGGCGGTATTCGGCTTTGAGGGTACCCCCATTAAGCTCATCATCCGCCAGAAGGGAGAGGATGGTGACAAGGTGTGAATGCACTGTACGTCATCCTCGGGGTGCTGCTGCTGACAGTGGTTCCCTACATTCTGGGCTGCTCCAATGGGGCAATCCTGGTGAGCAAGTTCATTCTCCGGGACGATATCCGGACCCATGGCAGCGGTAACGCGGGTCTCACCAACTTTAACCGGGTGTTTGGAGGCAAGCTGACGCTGCTGGTGATTCTGGCAGATGTATTAAAGGCGGTGTTCGGCGTGCTTTTGGGCATATTGGGCGCCCATCTGCTGGAACGGGCGGGAATCACGGCGATTTCCTCCCTGCGCGCCAAATACATTGCCGGACTGTTCTGCGAGCTGGGGCATATGTTCCCCTGCATGTTCGGATTCCGCGGCGGCAAGGGCATTATGTCCGGCGGCATCATTGCCATTATGATTTCCTGGAAGGTGGCAGTGGTGGTCTGGGGCTCCTTTGTGCTGCTGACTGCCATCACGAAATATGTGTCGGTGGGCTCCATTTCCACGGGCATTCTGTTCCCGGTGATGGCATGGGTGCTGTATCGGGACCCGGTGTGTCTGGTGGCTGCGCTGCTGGTGGGGGGACTGATTGTGTTCCAGCACCGGAGCAATATCCAGCGGCTGATCCAGGGCAACGAAAACAAATTTTCTCTCCATAAAAAAGCCAAATAACAGGAGGTTTCATTTCATGAAGATCACTGTAGTAGGCAGCGGCGGCTGGGGTACGGCGCTGGCAATTCTGCTCCATAAAAACGGACATCAGGTGACGGTCTGGTCCTATGCCCAGTCCGAAGTGGATTATATCCGCGAGCACCATGAAAACGCGTTGCTGAAGGGCGTAACGGTGCCGGAGGAAATTCAGCTGACCACCGATATTTCCGCGGTGAAGGATGCGGATTTTGTGGTTTCGGCGGTGCCGTCCTTTGCGGTACGCTCTACGGCAAAAGCCATGGCGCCCTATCTCACCAAGGATTCCATCATTGTGTCGGTAACAAAGGGCATCGAGCGGGATACCTCCAATCGAATGAGCCAGATTATTGAAGAGGTAACAGACGCCAAGGTGGCGGTTCTGTCCGGACCCACCCACGCAGAGGAGGTTGGACGCGGGATTCCCACTGGCTGTGTGGTGGCATGCAAGGATCATGCTGTTGTGGATATGCTCCAGGATGCATTTATGTCCGACGTATTCCGCGTGTATGCCAGCGGCGACATGGTAGGCGTTGAGCTGGGCGCGGCACTGAAGAACATCTATGCGCTGATTGCAGGTGTTCTGGAGGGCGCAGGCTGCGGCGACAACACCAAGGCGCTGATGATGACCCGTGGACTCACGGAGTCTGCACGGCTGGGTGTGGCATTGGGCGCAAAGCAGGAGACGTTTGCCGGACTGTCCGGCGTGGGCGACCTGATTGTTACCTGCTGCTCCATGCACTCAAGAAACCATCGCTGCGGCATTTACATCGGCGAGGGCATGACTGCCAAGGACGCCATGGACAAGGTTGGCGCTGTGGTGGAGGGCTATTATGCCACAGCTTCCGCCCATCAGCTGGCGGAGAAATACGGCATTGAGATGCCCATTGCCGACGCTGCCTATCAGGTGCTCTATGGCAACGGCAACGTTCAGGAGGCGATTGGCGGCTTAATGCGCCGTCAGAAGCGCCACGAGATCGACGAGATCTGGCTGGAAGGCTGATATGTGGAATTATCATCTGCACAGCCGGTGCTCCTTTGACGCGGACTATCCCCTGACGGAGATGTGCCGGGCTGCAAAAAAAGCAGGAATTATGGAACTGTGCCTGACGGATCACTGTGATTTGGTGGACGAAAAGGGACAGCCCAATGATGATTTTGACTGGACTGCGGAAAACCGGGAGCTGCTGGCAGCAAGGCAGTGCTATCCGGAGCTGACCATCCGCAAGGGAGTAGAGCTGGGACAGGCAATTCTGCGTCCGGAGGCGGCGGAGAAAATCCTGTCTGAGCCGGATATTGACTTTGTGTTGGGCTCCATGCACGACAGCCCCCAGGGCATTGATTACTATTGGATCGAGTATACCTCCCGGGAGCAGTGCCTTTCGCTGATTGAAGAATACTTGCAGGCGCTGCTGAAGCTGAGCAAAACAGACTATTTTGACTCCCTTGCCCATCTCACCTATCCCCTGCGGTATATGCGGGATCGGGCAGGCTTTCCGGTGGATTTTCACAGCCAGGACGATCTGGTGCAGGAGATTCTCAAAACCCTGGTGGAGCGCAGAAAGGCGCTGGAGCTCAACACCTCCGGGTTTGGGAGCGCCAGTGGGGAGCCCCTGCCGCCGGAGTACATCGTAAAACGCTATCGGCAGCTGGGCGGCGAGCTGATTACCATTGGCACCGATGCCCACGAACCGAAAAATATTGCGGCAGGACTGGA
>CAJKNS010000079.1 GCA_905201305.1 uncultured Eubacteriales bacterium | reverse complement strand
GCTGATGCTGGAAACCGGCGTCCGGGATGGATTTGTCACCCGGGAGGCTTCTTACTTTGAAAACATGCTGGACAATCTGGGCGAGCATGCCCGGCTGTATATGGCATATTATGAGGGGCAGGCGATTGCGGGCACCCTGGCAATCTGGTATGGCGACAAGGTGTGGTACCTCTATGGCGCATCCTCCAACGAGCATCGGAATCTGATGCCCAACTATATGCTCCAGTGGAGCATGATCGAGTGGGCAGTGGAACAGGGCTGCCGAATCTATGACTTCCGTGGTGTTCCCGGTCGGGTTGGCGAGGATCATCCGCTGTATGGCCTTTATAAGTTCAAGCTGGGCTTTGGCGGCGACTATGTGGAGTTTGTGGGCGAAATGGACATGGTGCTCAATAAGCCTGTGAACTTTATGATTACCAAGGGTAAGCCGGTGTTTATGGAGCTGCGGAAAAAGCTCTATCTGCTGAAAAACAAAAAGTGAGCCGGAGGACGGACGTATGAATGCATATGTAGTGGACCGGAAGGCGCTGGAGCAGAACATTCAGGTGCTCCGGGAAAAGGCGGGGAACACGCCCATTTACGGCGTCATTAAAGGAAACGGCTATGGTCTTGGTCTGATTCCCATGGCGCAGGTCCTACGAGAGAGCGGAATTGACCGGTTTGCGGTTACGGGACTGGAGGAGGTCTGTGCCCTGCGGGATAGTGGCTTTTCGGAGGAAGAAATCCTCATGATGCGTGCCACCTGTATTCCGGAGGAGCTTGAGGTATTACTGGAGAAAAACGCCACTGCGACGGTTGGCTCGCTGGAATGCGCACAGGCGATGGAGCAGGTGGCGGAGCAGGCGGGAAAGACTTTCCTGTGCCACATCAAAATTGACACCGGTATGGGCAGATATGGCTTTCTGACGGAGCAGCTGGAGGAAATTCAGCAGGTTTACAGCCTTACGCATTTGCAGGTAACCGGCATCTACACCCATTTCCACAGCGCGTTTTCCAGCGAAAAGGATACCAGAGTGCAGTTCGCGGCATTTTCCGGCGTTCTGGACAAGCTGACGGCAGCGGGCTATGACCTTGGAACCCGTCACTGCTGTAATTCCTCGGCATTCCTTAAATATCCGGAGATGTACCTGGATGGGGTGCGGCTGGGCTCGGCGCTGCTGGGACGGCTGAGCTTTCCCGGTGATCTGGGGCTACAGAAAATTGGCTGGTGCCGGACTCAGGTGGAGCTGATCCGTGAGCTTCCAAAGGGGCATACCGTGGGCTACGGCGCAGCCTGGAAGGCAAAGCGTCCTACAAAAATCGCGGTTTGCGGCGTAGGCTATTTCCATGGCTTCGGCGTGGAAAAGGGTAATGATCTGTTTCGGTTCCGGGACTGCCTGCGCGGGGGTCTTGGCTATGTGAAGGCATTTCTGAAGAAAAAAGCCTTCTATGTGTCGGTGAACGGGAGGCCTGCCCGGGTGCTGGGGCATATCGGAATGGTCCAAACGATTTTTGATGTAACGGACATTCCGGCGGTGGTTGGCGATTCGGTGAGAATTGAGATCAATCCTCTGCTGGTGAAGGGCATGGATGTCACATACGAATAAAGAAGAAAAAATAAGCAAAAAATGAGTGCCTGCGCATTTGCAGGCACTCATTTTTTCGGATTATGGATACTCGATCTGTAAGCTGCGCCATCAGCATAGCATATGCGCTGTGTAACATTCCATCGAAAAAAGGGAACAGACTTAAATTTTTATGCAGAGGGATCGCTTTTTTCCGAAATCCGGCATTCTCCGAGAATAAAGGGCAGCACCTGCTCCCGGGCAATGTCCAGCACAAACTGAAATTCGTTATAGAGCTGATTCTCCGCAGACTGGAGCAGCTCCTGATCGCTCAGGGGCAGCAGCTTGCCGGAGGGCATCTGCTGTTCGTGGGTGTACATATTCCGGACCAGATGGATCAGAGCCCCGGCATCACCGCTGCGTAGCGTTTGCCCGCAGATTTGACGGCGCTCCCGACAATCGCTGATCCAACTGGGGGGATTCTGCTGCTCCTGGGCAACCAATTGATAGATTTCGCCTGCGGAGAGCACATTCCGGAGCTTTACCCGATCCGGCTGGGCGTCTACCGGCAAATAAAGGGTGGTTTTTTCATCCCCAATCGGGTGAAGCAGGAAATAGTCCCGGCATTCCTTCCCAAGGGTTTTGGTTTCGCGCCCACAGATTCGGCAGACCCCGTGACCGCCATAGTGAATGCAGTCGCCAATGTGTAAGTTTAACTCAGACATATTCGTATTCCTCCAAAGATTCCGTGACCTGATTCCAATTCCGTTCTGCTGTGTTTCGTTCCGTTCCGCATCCAGCGAGTACTTACCCATCCATTATACAACTTTTTCGGAATCCAAGTAAGGGGTTCTGTAGAATTCAAAGAATTTTTGGTGGAATGCCCCATACAGCTGCCGAGAGAAATGCGCAAAATGCACAAAGAAAACCCAGGCTGCACAATGGTTTGCAGCCTGGGTACAAGTTATTTTCCTGCGTAGTAATTGATGAGACAGCCGGAGAGAATCACGTCCCGTTCCTCCCGGGAGAGATTCTTCAGCTGGAGGGCAATTTCCCTGGAGCCGTCCGGCTGAATCAGCGTACCGGAGACGGTTTCGTCCATGCCGCCCAGCGCCTTGCGGATACCGGGCACATACAGCCGATCACCGGGCTGAATGTTCAGGGCTTCGATGTTCTCTACGGTGAAGGGGACCATGCCCCAGTTGATGACGTTGGAACGATAGCGCTTGGTGGCATATTCCAGGCAGAGGTTGGCACAGCCGCCCAGTACCCGCTGGCAGGAGGCTGCCTGCTCCCGCGCAGAGCCGTCGCCGGGACGAATGGACATTACCACGCTGCCAAGACCGGTGACAGCGGGATCATAGCCTGCCATCTGATCGGCAACGCTGGCGGGATTCTCCTGACGCTGATGCTCCAGTGCCAAAACCGCCTTTGCACGGGGGACATATTGGGGGTCCTTGCGGCTCAGAGCAAATTCGCTGAGACGAAGGGGATTGGAGCGGTAGGAGGAGGTTTCACCGGAGGGGATCAGCTCATCGGTGGTGGTCAGCGGATCGTAGATGGCGGAGCAGACCGTCAGCAGCAGGTTTTCCGGCAGGGGAATCTGCTGGGGCCAGTCGGCAATGTTGGGACCGAACACCAGCTCCTCCTGGGGCTGGGGCTTGCCGACACCATAGTATACCCGGGCGCGGTAGGAGCTGTCATCGTAATGATACTCCACACGGCTGGGGTCCGCCTGAATCTCCGGGTAGTCGGAAGCAGCGGTAATCGCGCCGCCATTCAGGGCGGAGACGGCAATGGAGCGGGCGTCCATCAGCGCCACATAGGACAGCTGATTGTCACCGGGCTTACTGCCTTCGCGGTTGGGGAAGTTTCGGGTGGAGTGGCGAATGGAGAATGCACCGTTGGCAGGCACATCACCGGCGCCGAAGCAGGGACCGCAGAACGCGGAGCGGATGGAAACGCCGCTTGCCATCAGCTTGCCCAAATCGCCGGTTTTCCCTAGCTCCATCATCACGGGCATGGAGGCAGGGTAGGCAGACAGCCAGAATTCGCCGGAGCCCAGGGGTTTGCCGTCCAGAATCTGCGCTGCCTTCTGGAGGTTCTGATAGGTGCCGCCGGAGCAGCCTGCAATGACGCCCTGATCGGCATAAAATTTGCCGCCGCGAATCTTATGGAGCAGACTTTCGGGCTTGGACTTCAGCTCCAGCTGCTGCTCCCGGCGAACTTCCACCTGGTGGAGCAGGTCTTCCAGATTCTCGTTGAAGGTATGGATGGAAACGGCGCAGGAGGGATGGAAGGGCAGTGCAATCATACATTCCACCGTGGAAAGATCCACTGCCAGAATGCGGTCATAATAAGCGCCCTCCTGGGGATGCATGGGATGATAATCCGCGCCGCGCCCATGGATGGTCAGGGATTCCTTTACTACATCGTCCGTTTCCCAAATGGAGCTGAGACAGGAGGTTTCGGTGGTCATCACGTCAATGCCGCTGCGGTAGTCCATGGCAAGGGAGGAGATGCCGGGACCGAAGAACTCCATCACCGCATTCTTTACGGTACCTGCGGCAAAGGTCTTTTCGATGATGCTCAGCGCAACATCCTGAGGACCGACGCCGGGACGAGGAGCGCCGGTGAGATAAACGCCCACCACCTGGGGCAGGTCAATGTCATAGGTCCTGCCAAGCAGCTGCTTCACCAGCTCCGGCCCGCCCTCGCCGATTGCCATGGTGCCGTATGCACCATAGCGGGTGTGGGAATCGGAGCCAATAATCATCTTTCCGCAGCCGGCATATCGCTCCCGCATATAGGAGTGAATCACCGCCTGGTGGGCAGGGACAAACTCGCCGCCATATTTTTTTGCGGCGGACAGACCGAATACATGATCGTCCTCGTTGATGGTGCCGCCCACTGCGCACAGACTGTTATGACAGTTGGTGAGCACATAGGGCAGGGGAAACTCCTTAAGACCGCTGGCGCGGGCTGTTTGAATGATGCCCACATAGGTAATGTCATGGGATGCCATGGCATCGAACTTCATTTTCAAATGCTGCATATCGCCGCTGAGGTTGTGGGCTGCCATGATGCCGTATGCCATGGTTTTGGTTCGACCGGTATCCGGGCGATAGCCAGCCTGCATTCCCTCCTGGGCAGAGATTGCGGCGCCGCGGTGGTAATAGCCGCCTTCGTTCCAAACCGTTATCATGAAAAATCCTCCTGAATTCAGGCAATACCGCACAATTCGGCAGCGATATTGCCCTTCCATAAATCTTGCCTTTATTCTAGCAAAGTGCCCCCCGGAATGCAAGCAAATGGGGGATAACAGGATAAAGTTGCATGAATCGCGGTGGCTTCCCGCATATTAGCGTGGAGCCAAAAGTGTTTTACAAAGCCTTGCCGGGTATGATATAATAAAATACAAACCATTTGATACGGAGGATATCTACTTGAAACGACTGTTTTGCTGCCTTTTGGCGGCTTCCATGCTGCTTTCCGTGCTGTCCGGCTGCGGAAATTCGACCGCCGAGACAGACAGCGTCGATACGCTGCTGCTGGCAACCACCCAGCCCATGTATGAGCTGACAGAGCAGATTATTGCCGGTGCGGCGGGCATTACCGTGCAGCCCTTAATTCAGGACCAGGTTTCCTGCCTGCACGACTACACCATTACCACCGACCAGATGAAGAAAATCGAGCGGGCGGATTTGGTGATTCTCTCCGGCGCGGGTCTGGAGGACTTTATGGCGTCCAGTCTGTCCGGGAAGGATACGGCGGATGTGATCGACAGCTCTGAGGGCATTGCGCTTCTGGACGACGATCCCCACATTTGGCTGGATCCCAGACGGTATGTGCAGCAGGGAGAGAATATCACAAAGGCGCTGTCTGAGCGCTATCCGGAGCAGGCGGATTTGTTCGAGAAGAATATGGCGGCTTATGAGGACATGCTGCTGGAGCAGTATCAGAACAATTGGTACCCGGCGGCACAGAGCCTTTCCTGCAAGGAGCTTATCACATTTCACGACGGCTTTGCCTATTTTGCCGACGCCTATGGTCTGACGATTCTGGCAGCCATTGAAGAGGAAGAGGGGGCGGAACCCTCAGCGGCGGAGCTGAAGGAAATCGTGGAGCTGACTGAAGCCCACAAAATTCCCATGATTTTTACGGAGAAAAACGGCGCGACCAATGCTGCGGAAATCGTAGCCCAGGAAACCGGAGTAAAAACCGGCGTGCTGGATCTTGGCATGAGCGGCGGAGAGAATAGCTATGCATCGGTGATGGACGCCAATCTGGAAGCGTTAAAGGCGGGACTGAAATGAGCGTTATGAAGCATCAGGGGCAGGGATGCAGCGGGCATTGCTGCCTGAGAATTGAACATCTTGGGGTAAAAATCGGCTCTGACGAGATTTTGCGGGACGTCAATCTCCACATTCACTGCGGAGAAATTGTGGCGCTGATCGGACCCAACGGCGCGGGAAAATCCACGCTGATCCGCTCTATTTTAGGGCAGCGGGAGCATGAGGGAACCATTAGCTTTCAGCCTGCGGGGGAGAAAAGCCGAAAATTCCGCATTGGCTATGTACCCCAAAGTCCCAGCTTTTCCGGCGGTGATCCCGTGAGCGTGCTGGACCTGTTTGCCATGTGCATCGGAAAGGGACCGGCTGCCTTTCATGTGGGACGCCGGCTCCGTGGAAAGGTGCTGGCGTGCCTGAAAAACGTCCACGGGGAGAGTCTGATCGACAAGAAAATCGGAAGCCTGTCCGGGGGAGAATTACAGCGGGTGCTGCTGGCGTTGGCGTTGGAGCCGGTACCGGATATTCTGATTTTGGACGAGCCTCTGTCCGGCGTGGATGCAGAGGGAATCCATCAGCTGCTAACCATGCTGGACGAAATCCGGACGAAGTTTGACCTGTCCATTTTAATGGTGACCCATGATTTTGCCATGCTCAGCCGCTATGTGGACAAGGTGGTGCTGCTGAAGGAGACGGTGCTCACCCAGGGAACTCCGGAGCAGGTGCTGTCGTCGCCGGAATTCCGGTCCGTGTTTCATATGGCAGGAGGGGAGGAAGCGTAATGGAAATCTGGTATCGCATTGTGTCGCTGCTTCCCTTTGAATGGGCACAGCCGGGCACTATGCTGTTTATGAAAAATGCGCTGCTGGGCATTCTGGTGCTCTGTCCGCTGCTGGGACTCCTGAGCTGCCATGTAGTCACGGGGAATATGAGTTTTTTCTCGGATGCATTGGGACACTCGGCATTTACGGGCATTGCCATTGGTTCCATCTGCGGCATGGCATTTCCTCTGGGGATGGCAGTGCTGCTCTCGGCGGTGTTTGCACTGCTGTTTACCTATGTGCGCAGGCGCTCCAATCTGTCCGGAGATACGGTGATTGGCGTGTTTTCCTCCACGGCGGTGGCGCTGGGTATTCTCATTGCTACCTGGGGCGGAGGCAGCTTTACAAAGTTCAACAATTATCTCATTGGCGATATTCTGTCGGTCCGCCCTGCGGAAATCGGCATTTTGGCGCTGGTTCTGCTGGTGGTGGCAGTGATTTGGTGCATCGGCTCCAACGGACTGTTTTTGTCGGTGCTGCATCCCAATCTTGCCCATAGCCGGGGCATTCAGGTGGGCGCGGTACAGGCACTGTTTACGCTGGTGATCGCGGTGGTAGTGACCATGGCGCTGAGCTGGGTGGGACTGCTTGTCATCAACAGTCTCCTGGTGCTGCCTGCGGCGGCAGCCCGGAATTTTGCGAAAAATCTGCGGCAGTACCACCTGTTTTCGGTGCTGGGCGCATTGATCTGCGGCATTCTGGGGCTGATGGCGTCGTACTATTGGGGCTGCTCTACCGGCGCGGCAATTTCGCTGCTGCTGGCGGTGTATTTCTTTGTGGGCTTTCTGCTCCGGCGTGGACAGTAAAGGGGGATAAGTATGCTGACGGTAACCAATCCGGTGGGAATTGACCAGCAGGAGGTATCCTCCCTGGTTGGAACACTGAAAAATTTGTCCTTGGGCTCTATCATCAAGATCCTGCTGCTGATTGTGGTGCTGGTGGTGCTGGTAAAGCTGCTGTGCCGGTTATTTGACCGATTCCTGGAGCGCTCCAGAATCGACCGGAGCTTATATGGCTTCCTTCGGGCAGGCTGTCGGATTCTGCTATGCTTTGTGGCAGTGACCATTGTGGCAAGCAGCCTGAATATCGATGTGACCAGCCTGATTGCCCTACTCAGTGTAGCAGGTCTGGCACTGTCCCTGGCACTCCAGGGAGCCCTCAGCAACCTGGCAGGGGGCATTGTGATTCTCACCACCAAGCCCCTGCATGTGGGGGATTACGTCTCCATTGGGGACAGCGAGGGCTTTGTGGAGGAAATCGGCATGACCTATACCCGGCTGATGACCTTTGACCGGAGAACCGTCTTCATTCCCAACAGCACCGTAACCTCCTCCAACATCGTCAACTACACCATGGACGGCAAGCGCCGGGTGGAGATTGAGGTCAGCGCCAGCTATGACGCAGACATTGACCGGGTGAAGGCGGCGCTGCGGCAGGCGCTGGACACCGTTGGGGGCTTTTATGAGGACCCGGCTTATTTTATTCATGTGAAGGGATATGGCGAAAGCGCGGTGGAGTATTCCGTCCGGGCATACTGCAAGGGCGACGACTACTGGGATCAGTATTATGCCCTGCTGGAGGAAATCAAGCGCACCTTTGACCGCTGCGGCATTCAGATGACCTATCCGCACCTGAACGTCCATATTGAGCCGACGAAATAATATAAGACGAAATATAACAAAAGGCGCTGTACCGAACCGGTACAGCGCTGATATTTTATTTGTGCCCAAATCAGATTTCGCTGTCCTCGATGAGTCCATAGCCGCCGTCCTTCCGGGCATAGACCACAGAGAAGGCGCCGCCGGCAGCGTCATCGCGGAATACAAAGAAGCTGTGACCCAGCAGATTCATCTGGAGAATGGCTTCCTCTACGCTCATGGGCTTGATATCAAATTTTTTGGAGCGCACCACCTGGAACGGAGAATCCTCGGAAATGGGGATATCCTGAGCATCCTCGGGGGTGCGGGTAAAGGCATCGGTGCGCAGGCGCTTGGCAAGCCGGGTTTTATTCTTGCGGATTTGCCCCTCAATGGTGGCAACCGCCGCATCAATGGAAGCCATCATGTCGGTGGTGGTTTCCTCCGCCCGGAAGTAGGTGTTGCTGGCATGAACAGTAAGCTCAACGCGGCAATTTTTCTTTTCCATCCGGAAGGTAACCAATGCCTCTGCGTCGCCGCGGAAGTAGCGCTCCAGCTTGCTAACCTTTTTCTCGGCATAGGCTTTGACCGCAGGCTCTACCGTGCATTTTCTCTCGTTTAGCTTCACATCCATAAATATCAACTCCTTCGGTACACTTGGAAGATTTTCTTCCATCCTCAGTATAGCACAGTTGCTGCATCAATGGAAGTAACAAAGAGTGAAAATTGTGCAATTTTACGAAAAGTTCATAATGTACACAGAAAAATAAAAATTGCACCCGGGAAAGCTCCCGGGTGCAAAGCGTATGAACTTACTGAAGGTTCTTTTTGAGGGTTTCCAGCTCCTCACGCAGAGCAGGGGGCAGCTTGTCGCCAAAGTCCTTGTAGAATTCCTCGATGTTGGTGACATCCTCCATCCACAGGTCCTTGTCCACACCCAAAAGACCGGTGAGGGTCTCCAGAGAGACGTCGGTGCCCTCCAGATTGATGTCGGTGGGATTGGGCTCGTAGCCGATGGGAGTCTCCTGGGCGTCTACCTCGTCGAAGCAGCGCTTGAGAATCCACTCCAGCACACGGAGATTATCGCCGAAGCCGGGCCACAGGAAGTTGCCGTCGTCGTCCTTACGGAACCAGTTGACGTTGAATATCTTCGGAGCCTTATCCTCGTCGAGGCCTGCGCCGATGTCAATCCAGTGCTGCCAGTAATCAGCCATGTTGTAGCCGCAGAACGGAAGCATAGCCA
>CAJKNS010000078.1 GCA_905201305.1 uncultured Eubacteriales bacterium | reverse complement strand
GGGGGAGGAGAAGCCGGTGGGATGCTGCGGATCCTGTACGCCGTTGCGGATGGAGAGAATGTCGCAGTGACCTTCCAGCAGCCGTGCCAGCTCTACGGTGTCGGCAATGGTTGCACCGCCGGGCTCGGTGCCGGAAATCAGAACCTCCAGGGGGAAATCCTTGCCCAGCGTCTGCTTCATGGCATCCAGAAACTCAATCAGAAAACGGGTGCGGTTTTCAACAGTGTCAACGCCGTATTCATCGTGACGATGGTTGGTCAGAGGACTCCAGAACTGTGCGCCGGGACCGCCGCGATAGGCGTTATGGAAGGAGAACATCTGGAAGCCCAGTGCCTTAAGCTCTTTTGCGCTGGCAACTGCGGTGTCGATGTACTCATGCATCTGTGCCTTGGTAAAGGTGTCGGCAATGGAGGGGCCGGGATTGAGAATCTGGATGGGGGACTTCTTTACAGCGGGAACGGTTTCCTCAAAGGGACCGCCGAACATATCGGGCATGCCGCCGCCAGGCCCGCCTGCACCGGGACCACCACCAGGACCACCGGGACCACCCGGTCCGTCTTTTTTATCGCCCTCTGCCATCATCATTGCCTGAGGACCCATACCCTGCTCTTCCGTGCGGGTGAAGGTGGCGTTGGGACCAGTGATGGGAATGGAGCCATAGTAGCGGATGGCGTCGATCATCTGACATAGATAGTTATGGGTGGAGGTGTTGTCGATGTCCATAATGGAGAAGTGCGCCGGGGTAAAGTCGATCCCTGCCTTTGCGGGGGAACCGTGCTCCAGATGGTTGATGTACACACCGGCGGCACCATTTTTGGCGCGGTTTGCCATCATGGTGATCCACTTTTCTGTGGGATAGGGCTCGGTGCCCTGGACAAAGTGGGGGGTTGCGGCAGTGGCTTCCATACGGTTTTTAAACAGGACGTTGCCGACCTGAACCGGGGAGAGCAGATGAGAATAACGAATGCTCACGTTTCATTTCCTCCTTCCCGGAAAATGTTCCGGGGTCATAATATGTAATTATTATATCGAACCATGGATGGCATTGCAATCATCCACTTGGCTTTTATCCTACAGCCTGTGTGCTTTGGAGAAAAAAGTGCCCGCCGCTTTAGAAGCAGCGGGCACGGGGAAATTATACGGTTCTGTTGTAGTAGCGCTCAACGGCTGCCTGCTTAATGGCGATGCAGTCATCAATGCCCATGCTCTTGATTTCCTCTACAAAGGAATCCCACTCGTCCATGGAACGCTCGCCAACTGCAAACTTGGTAAGGTTCTCTTCGATGGTGGTCTGAATGTCGGAGTAGATTGCCTGATACTCGGTGGTCTCGTCTGCGGTGAGGGAGATGGCATCGGGCATGCGATAGGAGGAATCGGCATTGGTGTCCCAGGTGGGAGCGCAGTCGAACTGGATATCCATGCTGTAGCTGGAGGGAGTCTTGGGCTTCAGCATGGGCATAACGGAGTAGATGAACAGGGTGGGCTTTTCGTTTTCAGTCAGACCCTCATAGTTGTTCCAATAGTCGGAATACTGGAGGTCGCCGTTTTCGTCAAACACATAGGAGCCGTCCTCGTTGCCCTCTACGCCCATGGAGGACAGCAGTGCGCCCTCCTCAGTAAAGAAGAAGTCCAGATACTTGCCCATCTTTTCCAGATCCACGTCAGCGGTGGAGAGGGAGATGGCAGCGACACGACCGGAAATGGGGCTCTTGATGGTGCCAAAATGGGTTGCCTGACCGGGCTCCTTGGTGATGGGAGGCAGCGGTGCGATCTTAAAGTTGGGGTCGGTTGCCTCGCCCATCTGGATGTAGTTGGGAACCATGTTGGTTTCGCCGAAGAATACGCCGACGTCGCCGGAGGAGATGGTGCCGGTGAATTCCATGGGGTTGGTGTTCTTGGTGATAAAGTCGGCGCTGATGATGCCGTCCTTATAATAGGTGGAGAACATCTCCATATACTCCTTGAAGCCAGGCTCTACGATGCCGTACTTCACCTGACCGTCTACCACATAATAAGGCTCTGCGATCATGGGGAAGGTGGAGAAGCCGCCGTTGACGTCAAAGCCGGAGCACAGGGCATTGGAGGTGTGGACGATGCCGGCAGTTGCCATCAGAGGCTCAGGAAGACCCAGCTCGGTCTGGAAGGCACGGAGCACCTGATCCAGCTCGTCATAGGTGGTGGGAATGTCCATGCCGATCTTTTCCAGATAGTCGGTACGGATGAAAGCGCCCTCGGTAGCGCCGTCGGGATAGTTGTTGATGGTGATGAGCTTGGGCATGTAGCCGGAGTCGGTGTGCAGCTCACGCTTGGTGTCGTCGTCCAGCTGATCGTAGCACTCCTTGTAGGCAGGCATATAGTTTTCAGTGAGCTCGGTGAGGTCCATGAGAACCTCGTCCTCAATGCCCTGCTCAAAGCTGGAGGTCCAGAGCATGCCAACATTGGTCAGAACGTTGGGCAGGTCGCCGGATGCAACGGCAATGCCGAACTGCTCGGAGTTTGCGGTGGTGGTGACTTCACGGAGCTCCACATGAACGCCGGTGAGCTCCTCTGCCTTCTGAAATGCCTTGTTGTCGGCAAAGCCGTTGGGCATAAAGGTGGACATGTTGTCGGAGAAGCTGACCCACATGGAGAAGGACCAACCGTCGTCTACCAGCGGCAGGTCATAGGTGTAGTCGGTGGTGATAAGACCGCCGGCTGCAGGGGCTTCTTCCTCAGCGGAAGCGGGCGCTTCTGCCTGAGAAGCTTCTTCCTGAGGAGCAGCAGGCTCTGCAGGCTTCTGCTCCGGAGCGGATGCTGCCTCCGTGGGCTCGGAAGCCGGTGCTGCCGAGGATGCCGTGCTACCGCTGCCGCAGGCACATAGACCCAGCACCATGGCAATGGCAAGCAGAGATGCAAGCAATTTCTTCATAATGTAACCTCTTTTCCTAATGTATGGATAATTCCGTTGCCGCATGGGGTACAATATGAACCCTTTTGCGGCTTGTACGTTACAAATATATCATATTCGAAATATTATCGCAATATATTCATAAAATATTAGTAAAAATGGCGGCTGCGGATTGACATTTTTGTGCAAGATGGCGAAGACCACAGAAAATTCAAGCAGCAACCCTCCGGAAATCAGTATATGCGGCGGAGAAAGCGAATAGAATACAAAGTTTTTCCGAAGGCTTTACGTTTTGTTGAGAGAATGTTCAAACTTTGTACAAAAAGTCCGGATATAATGAAATCATCAAAATGATACGAAGCCGGAAACGGCTGACATATAGATTCTATGTTTTTTCATTCTTCCTCTTTTCTCCTGAAACAGAGCACCCGGTTGGGTGCTCTGTTTCGTTTTATGGGCAGAAAATTCCCGGTCAGTATTTGAACGGCTGACCGGGAATTTGCACTATTCAGGCTGCTGGGTATAAGTATTGTTGTTGTCCCGGGTGATATAGGGCACGGGCCAGGGCACCGTGTTCTGAACCGGCTGAATGGGAGTCCAGTCCTTGTGCAGAGGACCGGGATCCTGGAGCCGCTGATCCTTCTTCGGCGGCATTGCACCGGCGGGAGGTGGAGGGGGCGGATTTTTCAGCATGTCGTATTTGCTGTGCGCCCAGTTGATATCGTCCAGATTGCCGAAGATATCCGGGCAAACCTGCTCGTGGAGGAACTTCCACTCCCCATCCTCAAAGACGAAATCGGCGCCGTAGCGCTCCCACAGGTAGGCACAGCGCTTTTTCTCGTTGCCGTTGAGGGTAGAGTAAATCAGACCGGGAGTCAGGAAATAGGCGCGGGCGGTCTGACCGTCGTCGGCAACCTCAATGATGTCGGTGACCAGGGTGTGACAGGATACCTCAGACAGGGGGCGGGGGTCCATGCCGCCAACCTGGGGATAAATTTCATAAATCTGCGTAAAGCGGCTGAAGCAGGCGGCATCGTAGCAGGTAACGGAGCCGTACCATACGTTTTGGAAGCCTCTCCAGCGTCCAAAGGCATGCGCCCAGGAGCACTGATCGCTGCGGGACCAAATCTGACCCCACTCCTCCTTGGCAAAGGATTTGCCGTGAAGATAGCTGTGGCGGGCGTGGAGGTTTTCTGCCTGCTGGGAGCCGACTGCGTTGTGGATCCGCTGGCTCAGGGAAAGATGTGTTTTCATCAGTAGGGCCTCCATTCATTGTGTACGCCGGCAGGGCAGCAGCCGTGGGAGTCGGAATAGCTGTAATAGGGCTTGGGCTCCGGCGGGAAGCTGTCGCTCCAGTTATAGGTGGGATCGTGGGCAGTCATGGGCAGTGTGGGGGTACTGAACAGGGTTTCCATCCTGTTTGCGCCCTCTGCCCAGAAGACAGGCTGGTTGGCAACGGCGTCACCGGGCGTCAAAATGATATCGGGGGCGTCAAATACCCGCCAAATCTTCCATACGCCGTCTTCCTTCATAAAGTCTGCGCCGATTTTGCCGCAAACCCAGCTGGCGGAAGCGGTGCCGTCGCCGTTGGGATCGGTGCGCTGACCGATGGAGTACCACAGACCCTGGGCGGTTTTGCCGTCCCCTGCAATTTCCACCAGCGCGGTGGACAGAGGGGCTGCAACCATGGAGCCCAGACCCAGGTTCTCGGGAATGTTTTTGATTTCGGGATTGTTTTTGGAGAGCTCGTCCAGCTGGCTCTGACGGAGGTTGCCATGCTCCCCCACATACCAGGCGGAAATATTGTCAAGCCCCAGATAGAAGCCCCAGTTGGAGCCGAATACGGCAGATTCCTTATGCTCCGGCTGCTGGACCCACAGGGTTTCCAGCTCTTCCCGGCGCATATCCTGCATATAGAGGTAGGCGCGGCGTGCCATCAGGTCCTTTACCTCCTCCATGTCCCAGACACGGCGGATCTGCTCGTCATCAGAAAAAACTTTGGCGTTCACAGTCAGACCTCCTTTTCGTAGCCGTAGCTAAAGGTACTGTCAAAGGTGTCGTAGGGCACCGGCAGCGGCGGCAGCTTTGCCATGGGACGACCGGGATAATAGTATTCCCGCAGGACGGTTTTCACCGTAGGCTCCGGCAGGGAACTATCCTTCAGCGGAGCAAAGGCGTCCAGCGCGGGGAAGGGCTGCTCCGGCTTTGCCCAGCTTTGTCCGCAGAGGCACTTGATGTCCTCCAGGTACTGTAGGTGCCAGATTTTCCATGCGCCGTCTTCATAGACAAAGTCCACGGCAAATACGCCGAAGGTCCAATAGGATACCGGACCGGACTCGGTGACGTCGGCTTTGGTGCCCTGAGAGTACCAGATGCCCTTGGCGGTTTGCAGGTCCTCTGCCAGTTCAATTACCGGGGTGCCCAGGGGCTTTACATCAAAATCGCCAATGCCATAGAGTGTGGCAAGGTCCTGATCCCCCAGCTTGTCCGGCAAATCCGCCTGAAGGAGCTTTGCCTTCAGCGCAGTGGCGCGGTCAATGGCGGCAAACCATACGGAAATGGCGTCGGGACCCAGATACCAGCCATCGTTGAGGCCCATGGAGACATCCTCCCGGCGGCTCCAGAAGTCCGCAAACATGGTGCGCTCCTTTTTGAGCAGGAAGCTGACCGCATAGCGACCCATGAGGTTTTTGATCTCACGGCGTTCTTCCCAGCGACCTACCAGGTCTTCCGCGGATCGATTCGATTTGTTCACAAGCAGCATCTCCTTTGTTTCATCGCCGGGCAAAACGCGCCGACTGCAAATGTCCAGAATACAGTTTGCTTTGTATTTAATATTGTACATGGATGCGGGAGACGGAACAAGTAACAAAAACCAGCATGGGCAGCAAAAACAGGAGTGAGAATCTCAGCACACTTCGGTTACTGTGGGGCTGTATCGGAAGAAACGTCGATTCCCGCGAAAAAGCGCCGGAGTCCCTGGATAAACAGCTGCGCCGAGGGAGAGAGATAGCGGTTCTTTAAGTAACCAAGACCGATAGAGCGGATGCAGATGGGAGCGGAAATGTGAAGCGGCGTAATGTGCGCAAAGCTGGGGTGCCCCATGCTGATGTGCCACTGATACTCATAGGAGGACATAAACATGACGGCAAGATTGTCCAATACCAGCTGCAGCGCCATTAGAATCAGGTTGCCCTCAAAGAGTATTTTTGGCTCAAATCCGGCTTGCCGGCAAAAATCGCTGCCGATTTCACTGATTCCGAAGTCTCCGTTGTTAAACAGGAAGCGCTCGTGCTGCACGGCATCCAGGGGAATTGCGGCGGTCTGCGCCAGCGGATGGGCGGAGGATACCAGCAGCAGAACCTCCTCCTGCCCGATGATATCCCATGCAATGGTGTCGGAAACCAAGGAGTCATAGGAAATGGCAAAGTCAATTTCGCCCTGATCCAGCGCTTCGCGAATGCGCTTAAAGGGCATGGGAAAATGACGGAGGCATATGCATGGATGGGAGCGAATAAACGCATACAGATAGGCGGCGCAGATGGGCGGATTTGCAGTGGCGAAGGAGACGGTTCCATGGTCCTCGGCAGCGGCTTCCCGAACGGCATCGTCAATGGAGCTGATGGCGGTAAAGGTCATATGCTCGCCGGTTGCGTCTTCCAACGCGGAATAGAAGGGCATATCCGACAGGTTTTCATACATGGTCAGCAGCATGGAATGCACTGCCACAAAGCAGGTCATCTCCATTTTCTCCTCCACCAGAGGAAGCTCCAGGAAGGTCAACATATCTCCCTCGGGAATCAGGTCCAGCAGCGCCTGCTGTTCCTCGGTCAGCTCCTGCTTCGGTTCCTCCAAAACGCTGTCCTGGGGTTCCGCTGAGGATGCCGCAGCAGAGGGGGCTTCTGTGGGAGCGGGCTCGGCTGTTGCGGCTTCCGACGAAGCCGGTGCGGCTGATTCGGCGCCGGATGCGGAAGAAGAGGCAGGGGTGCCGCAGCCTGCAAGCATGGCAAATACCATAGCCAGCGTACATAGCAATGCGAGATACGTTTTCCAGGTTTTCATAACAATCACCCATTTGACCGGAGAATGTCCGTATCATCTGAGAGAAAAGCGTACGGACAAACGGTCACCTTTCTTTATAAAATTTGATTTGGGGGAATGCTTGCTATTTTTACGGGAATATGGATCAAAGGTCCATCACGGCGGCAAAGGCAGTGTTGGTGCACTCCTGAATGCTGCCGGGATTTACATTGTCGCCTACCACATAGATGGCGGGGGCAGTGCGCCGGACGGCTTCGGCTTCTGTTACCAGAGAGCGGCGTCCACCGGATATCACCACGCTGTCGCAATCATAGCGGTTGTGCGCCCAGATGATATCCTTTTCGTCGATGGTGGGAATGACCTCGGGCTCATGGGCAAAGCCGGTGCCATGATCGCCGCGCGCCATATCCGCTTTGGTGCGCTCATCCAGCGCTTCGTCAATGGGCTGCATGCCGTTGCCGGACGCGGGGGGCTGTGCACCGGATTTTTCCTCAGGCGGCGGACCGAACATCATATGGGGCATGGGATATTCGGGATAGCGGAAGCCGTCGATATAGGTGGGCTCGGTTTTTTCCGCATGCAGCATTTCCTCTACGCCGTTGAAGGTCAGCTTTCTCCGGGGATAGTTGGTTTTTACGTCGGCAATCACGTAGTTGCTGCCGATCTCTACGGTGCTGGCGAACTCTACCACCGTCAGATTCTTCTGCTCCCGATAGGTCTTTTCCACTGCCCAAATGCAGTGGTTGTTCTCTGCAAAGACTGCTTGCCGGCGGGTGAGCAGCGTAACGTCATGACCGCGGCGGGCAAGATACAGGGCAGCTTCCTTGCCGGATGCGCCGCCGCCGACAATCACAACCCGTTTCCCCAGCTCCTTTTCTCGAAGGAACGCATCGTCCAGCAGGAATGTACCCGGCGCATCACTGCCGCTGACCGGAATCGACTTGGGGACGGAACCCATGGCAAGAATCAGCGCGTCATATCCTCCGGACTGAATGAGCTCCGGAGTTGCTTCGGTGCCAAGCTGCACGGTGCAGGCGCTTTTTTCCACCTGTCGGATCATCCACTGGTTGTAGTCGTGAAGATTCCATTTGAAGTCCGGCAGTCCGGCAATGTTCATCTGTCCGCCCAACCGGTCGGCTTTTTCAAACAGTGTGACGGTGTGACCCTGCTCGGCGGCAGTGATGGCAGCCCGCATACCGGCAGCGCCGCCGCCCACCACGGCGATTTTCTTTGGAATGCCGGAGGGATGGAACAGATCCGGCTCTGTGACCAATGCAACATAGGGGTTGACAGAGCAGCGGTCACATTTTCCCATACACCGGAGACAGGGGGTTACATCCTCGCCCCTGCCCTTACGGAGCTTTGTGCCCATGTCCGTATCCGCCAGATACTGGCGCGCCATGGCGATGAGATCTGTTTTCCCTTCGGCGATGAATTGCTCCATCTTGTCCGGATCGCCAAAGCCGCCCACGGGAGCCACCAGACCGTGGATGCCCCGCTGCTTGAACTTTTTCGCAAATTGCAGGTTCCAGGGGCTTTCCTTGGTGGAGTTATAGCCGCCAACATGGGTATAGGAGCCCTCCAGACCGCGAACCTGGAAAATGTCCACCAGCCCTTCGCAGAGCTTGCAGAAGTCCAGCCAGTATTCCACATCATAGCCCGGCTGCTCTTCCTCTGCGGAGGTCTGAATTTCAATGAGAAAGTCCTGACCGCAGGCTTCCTTTACCCGGCGGAACACCGTAAGGGGAAGCCGTGCCCGTTCCTCCAGGGTATTCCCACCCCACTGGTCGGTTCGCTGGTTGAGCGCCGGTGAAATTGCGTTTGCCAGAATGGAGGCACGGTAGCACATATAGAAGGTGACGCCGTCAAAGCCAATGCGCTTTAATTCCCTGCACTGATAGACAAAATCGTCAATCATGCCCTCAATTCGTGCGGCGGAGATTTCGGGCTTGTTTTTAAAATTGGGGTTGTAGTCGCCCTGAAAATTGAAGTCCCATTTGTCCAGATGGGAGATGTTCAGCTCCTGGGGCTCTACGTTCATCAGGGATGCGGTACATAGGGTGTCGTATTTGTGGACCTCATCGATCATTTTGGTGAAGCCCCCCTGAATACCGGGGTCATCCATGTTGAGCCGGGACATGACGCTGCGCTTTCCCTCGCAGTCAGGCCAGGTGCCAACAATCATACAGACCAAAGCCGCGCCGTTTTTTGCAACGTTTGTGTAGTAACGGGTGGCTTTTTCAAACTGCTGGTCAGAGCCGTCCAGACCGCCGCTGCTTTTGGCGTGGGTCATGCGGCTCTTAAGTGTGATGCCGTTGATGGTGATAGGGCTGAGTAAATTTTGATATTTCATGCCATCTCCTCCTGATTCCATATTACAGCTTCAGCATAACATGGTTCTCGGAGCTGCACAATTTGCAGTATTGCACGACGCTATGCAATTTGCAATATGCAATCGGTGCAATATGCAATAAGCAAAATTGAAATTGGAGAAGCTGCTTGAAATTGCACTGGGGAAAATAGAAAAATGATTCAAAATTACAAATGCAGTATATGCCGGCACGGCATATACTGCATGAAATATAGGGCAATACCGCACAAATCGGCAAGAGAGTCTGACGAGAGATTTTTCGTCAGA
>CAJKNS010000077.1 GCA_905201305.1 uncultured Eubacteriales bacterium | reverse complement strand
CTGCCGCAGCAGTTGCCGGTAGCATAGAGTCCGGGGATCGGCTCCTTGTCCATATCCAATACATTCTGCCGTTCATCGGTCCATAAGCCGTCCACTGTGGCAAGAAACTCATTGCCGATTTGCGCGTGGCGGCGGAAGGCATAGTAGGGGGGCTTACACAGAGGCAGCAGAACACGGGGATCCTTGCCAAAGTCCTCGTCCCGACCGGTTGCGCAGAATTCGTTATACCGGGCGATGGAAGAAAGAAAGTTCTCTTTTTTCTTGCCGGTAAAGCCGAGACAATCTGCCAGTTGGGACAGGGTGTCGGCGCAGAACATCCGCTCGTTGGGGTCCTCTTTGGGACCGGGCGGGGGACCGCCAGGACCGCCAGGACCACCAGGACCACCAGGACCACCAGGACCGCCAGGACCGCCGGGCATTCCTTCTTCCATGCCCGGCGGTGCCTGCCGCCGTCCACCGCCGGGAGGGGTATGGACCGGACGCATGCTGAGACTGCATCCCTCGCTTCCGGCTTCCCGGGCGCGGCGCATGAGACTGCGAATGGCGTTCATATCCTCCTCATTGGAGGTCCAGACCGCATTATGACCGGGCGCCTGATAGGTCAGCCAGTTTTCCAGATCGCTGTCGAAGACGGAGGTGACATAGCCCTCCGGCAGCCGGGCGCCCTCTACGCCGGACAGTACAGCGTCCCCAAAGCCCTCGTTGCAGAAACGGTTTCCGTCCCTATCCAGCCATACGGTGGCAGCGGTGCCGATGACCTGATTGGGGAAGAAATAGTTGGCGCCCATGGTGGCGATGGGACCGGGCGCCATTCTGCCGCCAGCCCAGACGCCCATGCGAATGCCGCTGCCATCCTGACCGCGAATCGAAGCAACCACAACCTGACCGGGCTTTTTCAGGGTGGCGATTTCATCGCACAGATCCTCCACCATTTCGGCGTTTTTCGAGAAGTCACCTGCTGCCAGAATCACGCCGCGGCGTGCGTTAATTTGCACATAGCTGCCGTCACTGCGCTTGCAGATGACGCCGGTGACCCGATTTTCGGTTTTGACCAGCTGGCAGGCGGTGTGTTCAAACAGAAATTCCGCGCCATGACGCTGGGCTTCCTGCTGGTTCAGCCGTGCCACCTTGGACAGGCTGGCAATGCCGGGAAATGCCGCACAGCCGGGCCAGAATTTAAAGCCGGACAGGTCGCCGGTAAAATTCTTATTGCCGGGCCAATGGGTGACGACGATGGCGTCCCGCTGTTCCTGACTCAGGGGCTCAATCATCCAGTCAAAGCATTCGCCGCTGGTCCGTGCGAACTGCATCACCAGCTTGGGATTGGAGCGGTTGTTGCTCCGGAGCTGCCAGTCGTTGAGGAACTCGATTTCATCCACATGGGGAATCCCCCGCTGTGCCAAAAACTTGGAATTGATATGTCCCAGATCGTTGCCCACTGCATGGAACAGGCGCTCCTTTTGCTGATCCACGGCAATTACCTTTGCACCGGCTTCGGCAGCGGCACGGGCAGCTGCGGTGCCGGAATGGGCGCAGCCAACCACAACCACGTCGGCAGTCCGGGTTTCCTGGATCAGCGCCGGAGCGATGGGGGCAGGGGGCTGCCGCCAGGGTGCGTTTAGATTCGGCATAGGATCACTCCTTCTTGTCCTTATCATTCGTTATGGGAACATTTTATCACCAGAAAAGCGCCGGGGGCAAGTAGCGATTTATGCGGTTTGTGTCCGAGTGTTTTGTTTTGCCGGTTCTATCCCGCGGTGCAGGGGCATATACTGTATGTGAGGTGGTACATATGAAACAGGGTTCTGCGCTGCTGGCGGCAGGGATACTGCTGCTGGGAACGGTGGGACTGCTGACCGGTGCAAAGGATACCTGGCAGCCGGAACGGGGACAGGCGATTTCTGCGTGGCTGGTGAAGACGCAGCTGGGGGATGCGGGCACGGCGATTCCACCAAAGGAATCCGAGGATACCGCAAAAAATGAGACGCTTGGGGAATGTGCGGAATCGCTGCAGGAGTCGGAGAAGCCGGAGCCCTCTCAGGTCCCGGTGACAGAGATTGCGGAGGCTTGGGATGAAGCGGAGCGGGAGCACCAGACACTGCCGCCGTCTCCCACGCCGATTACAGTAGACGGCAGCGTTTCACTGGAGATTCGGAACGAAACGGACTATGCGGTAGATTTTACACAGCTTCCGGCGCTGGAGGAGGGGCAGGATTTTACGGCAGACGGTCCGGTGATCCTGCTGATGCATACCCATGGCTCCGAGAGCTATGAGGACCCGGAGACCGGCGTTTATCGAACGCAGGATCCCGAAAAAAGCGTCATCGCGGTGGCGGAACGGATGAAGACCGTATTGGAGCAGCGGGGCTATCAGACGGTCCATGATACCACCATATGCGATGAGCCGGACTTTAATCATGCCTATCAGACCTCACGGCAGGTGATTCAGAACGCAATGGAGGAATATCCCACCATTGCGTTGGTGCTGGACATCCACCGGGATTCCGTGGAGGACGAAAATGGGAATCAGATGCGCATGGCGTGTACCATAGACGGAAAAGACGCGGCAAAGCTGATGCTGGTGGTGGGCACCGACGCCGGGGGACTGGAGCATCCAAACTGGCGGGAAAACCTCAGTCTGGCAGCGGTTCTGCAAGCGCGAATGCAGCAGCGCTGTCAGGAAATGATGCGCCCAATCAACCTGAGAACGGAACGGTTTAACCAGGACCTTGCGCCCATGGACCTGCTGGTGGAGGTGGGGGCATCGGGCAATACCCTGGAGGAGGCGGTGCGTTCCGGGGAAGCCCTTGCGTCGGTGCTGGCGGATGTGCTGGATCAGTACAGCGGTAAAAGTTCATAAAGTTCACACTGGAAATTCTACACTTTGACCAAAACTATCTGTTGACGAACCCCGTCTATTTGTGGTATATTTACTTTAACAAAACAAGCCAAAAGGGTTTGAGTTTATTAGGGGGTATCTTTTGTGGATAACAGTTTTGACAAGTTGAACGATCAGTTCGCTGACAAAGCCAGAGGCGGATTTAAGTATTGGTTCTGGCTGATTTTCTCTTATATCTTTGCCGTTCTTGGCGTTGCAATCGGTATTTATGCCGTTCTGCCTGGCAATAACCGCTATCTGTCCCTGCTGACGCTGCTTTGCGGTCTGTTCGGCGTTCAGACCAACGCCTGGTCCAAGGGCACTCAGACTCGCAATAAGCCTCTGTTTGTCAGCTTTGTTGCAAACCTGGCTGTTGTTGTGTTTGCCTGCATTATCCTGTACATCATCCTTCCTTATGTGAAGGGCTGATTCTGTTTGAATCCCAAAGCCGCCCATTTTGGGCGGCTTTTTGTAGTCTGGTCGTTGTTTTTCCTGGGAGAAGCGTGTACAATAGGACAGAGGGGGAGATACCATGAACCGAAAAAAACTGAAGATTCTGCCCAACCTGCCCAAAATGCTGTTCCAGCGGGTGGTCATGGTGTGCATCAGTATTCTGGCGCAGGTGGCGGTATTTGCGCTGATGATCTGGCGGTTCAAGGACCAAAACGATTGGTTTTATTGGGGACTGCTGCTGCTGAGTATCGGCGCAACGCTGTTTATTATCAGCAAGAATACCAATCCCGCCTATAAAATTGCATGGCTGGTGCCGATTTTACTGTTTCCGGTGTTTGGCGGTGTATTTTACCTGCTGCTGGGCGGTAACCGGCTGTCCAAACGGCAGCGGAAAAAGATGAATTCCGTTGAAGCCAATCTCCGGCGGCATCTCCCGCAGAATCCCGAGATCACCCATCGCCTGGAGCTGCAAAGCCCCAGCGCAGCGGTACAGTCGGCTTATATCCAGCGGGTGGCAGGCTGTCCCATCTACGAGAATACGGTAACCCGGTATTTCCCGCTGGGCGACGATGCACTGCCTGCTATGCTGGAGGAGATGAAAAAGGCGGAGAAGTATATTTTCCTGGAGTATTTCATCATCAGTCCCGGCGTTATGTGGGACAGCATTCTGGAGGTGCTCAAGGAAAAAGCGGCAGCGGGGCTGGACGTTCGGGTGATGTACGATGATTTTGGCTGCATCACCCAGCTGCCCGCAGGCTATCGTAAAAAGCTGGAGTCCTGGGGCATTCGCTGCTGTGTGTTTGAGCCGTTTATTCCGGTAATGTCTGCCCGGCTCAACAACCGGGATCACCGGAAGCTTTTGATTATCGATGGCAAGGTGGGCTTTACCGGCGGCATCAATCTGGCGGATGAATACATTAACCGGAAGCTGCGGTTTGGTCACTGGAAGGACAACGCAATTATGCTTCGGGGCGATGCGGTGTGGTCCATGACGGTGATGTTCCTGTCTCTCTGGGACTACGTGGCGGGGTCAGGAGACACCATCACCCACTACCTCCCACCGGAACCGGAAACCGCCGGACGGGGCTTTGTACAGCCCTACACGGACAACCCCCTGGATGATGAGCCGGTGGGCGGATCGGTTTACCAGAACCTCATCAACCGGGCGAATCATTCGGTGTACATTATGACGCCGTATCTGATTCTGGACTACGCTATGAACGAGGCGCTGTGCAATGCCGCAAAAACCGGTATCGACGTTCGTATTATCACGCCCCATATTCCGGATAAATGGTATGTCCATATGCTGTCCCGCGCCCACTATGAGCAGCTGGTGAAATGCGGGGTGAAGGTCTATGAATATACTCCAGGCTTCATCCATTCCAAGGTCTTTGCGGTGGACGGACAGTTTGCAACGGTGGGCACCATTAACCTGGATTATCGGAGCCTGTATCTCCATTTTGAGGACGGCGTTTATCTCTATGGCGCGGATTGCGTGGGGGATATTTACCGGGACTTTGCGGAGACATTTGCGGCAAGTCAGGAAATTGGATTGGAGCAGTGTAAGGCAGGAACCGTTACCCGCCTGATGCGTGCGGTGCTCCGGCTGCTGGCGCCGCTTATGTAATATCTGCCACAGGAAGCGGGCGCTTGTAAAACAGGATTCACATAAAACTCCGGGAACCCGGCGAGCTAAAAAGAAAAACGGCGTGACTTCGGTCACGCCGTTTTTGGTTGTTTAGAAAACCGCTTGACGGTTTTTATGCCTCTGTGCCCCGCTTTAGATAGTAGGAAAGGTAGCCCAAGGAGGCGCTCAAATCTGACCATTCAAAGATTGCTTCGTGATTTCTGGGGCGAAGCCATGTGCCAATATGCCCGATGGCTTCAAGCACCTTACCGCGTTTCAATATCTGTAATGCACGGTAAGCGTCAGACGGAAGAAAATACTGATACACCCCCGGCTTTGCATTCTCCCGTAAGGGCTGAAGTCCCATTGACACGGCAAACCAGTCATATGTAAACGAGGACTTTGCTTCACGGACGATGGGGTAATAGCCCCATACTCTCGGATTGATTTCCATCAAATACGGGGTTCCGTCATCGGTGAGAATAAACTGAAACATGATGATTCCGCTGAAGTTTAGCTCACGGACCAGCTTTTCGGCAATCGGACGGTAGATGTCCCCGGTGCCCGTATAATAAAAGGTGCCCGGACCTCCGCTGATCGGCAGCATTCGGATTGCCGTTTCGCTGGTGGTTGTCATGATTTCACCATCTTTTGTAATTGCCGAGAACCCGCACTCCTTCCCGCGAAGGTATGCCTGTACCACGGTTTCTCCGCAGATTTCTCCAAAATGCACCCATGCGTCAGCGGCGGTTTTGGGATCATGGGCAATGACATACCGCTCGCCTGCCTTCAGTCCCTGCTTTTCGCCGCAAACCGGCTTCACGATCAGCGGATACGTATACTCCTCAAAGTCCTCCCGACAGCTTGGATGCTCTGTTTTTGGGGAAGCGATACCCAGCTCTTCACACAGCGCCATCAGCTTTGCTTTGTTATTGGCGATTTCAAGGCTCTCTTCACTTGCAAGGGTCAGCCCACAGACTGCCGAAAACCGTTTCCGCACTGACTCCGGGCAGAGCAGCTCAATGGATTTGGTCCCGGTGGGGATCAATGCGGGCTTTTCACCTTCCTCCCGGCAAATTTGCGCACAGGTTTCATAGAGCGCATCCAGAAATGCATCGGGCTCGGTTTTTCCGTCCGGCAAACGCACTGCCTTGCTTACTGCCTTTGATTTTGCCGGAAAGGGCAAATGCTCGCCCACATAACAGGCAACTACACGGATATGCCGGTCGGCAAGATCTCGCAGCAGGGGCAGCGTCATTCGATAATTTGCATCCGTCACAACAGCGGTCATGCCATCACCTTGCCTTCCGCTTCATATTTTTGAACAAGTCCGGCAATCAGCCTGACCGCATCTTCCCGGCGGACCTCCTGCTTGTCCTTAAAGCTGTTCTCATCCACATCGATTCCCTCTACGGCTGCCAGCGCAAGAAGCGCATTTCCCGTGACAGACTGCAAGTGATATGCTGCCGCTGTTTTAGAAATCAGGTCTTTGCTGCCGGCGCTGACAGCGCTTCCGTCTGCAAGCATCAGAAGCGCTTCCCGCCTGGTCAGCGCACGTTCGCCGTGGAAGGTATTGTTTTGATATCCCACCATGTGCCCACGACGCAGTAATTCCTTCACATAGGGCATCGCCGGGCTTTCAGGAGAAAGATCTAAAAACGGTGACTGCTCCAAAAGCTCCGAAACGGTCACCACCTGGTATCCAAGGTCTGTCAGTAGTTTCAGCTGGATCGGCAGGGCGTCCTCCACCGGAGTGCGCAAATTCATGTTGCAGCCGTCCTTCTGGAAGATGATCTGCCCGTTCAGCGAATCGGGGTTTTCGTTCAGAAGCTTTTTCATCGGCGCAATCATTTTTTCCACTTCGTCCTCATAGCTGCTGCCCGGCTGCCAGCCGTCGCCATCGAAGCTCGCCGCAAGATACTGGTAGCCCATCCTGCGGTAGGCGTCATAGGTGTTGCCGCCGCCGGTCACCGCATCGACATAGTGCGGCGGACGTGCCAGCTTGATTTCGTAGGAAAACTCATTTTCTATGTATGTATGCAGGGTGCGCAGATCCTCCATCACTTCGTCCATGGATTGAAGCGGAACGCGGTTTCCGTAAATCAGTCTTTTCCGACCGAAAATTCGATGCTGCCAGGTATGGCTTGCCAGCTCATGCCCTTCGTCAATCATCCGGCGGACAAGTGCCTGCTGATTTTTCGCTCCTGCCAACAGGTCCTCACCGAAGCAGGGATAGTGGTCGAATTTTATTCCTCCGAACGCCGATGAGCCTTGTTCGCCCGCTTCATCCGGATAGTTTCCCTCGGTGGTTCCGATAATATCAAAGGTCGCTCTGGCTCCGTATTCAGCCAAAGTGTCCAGAATGGACTCGGTCAGCCCTTTTCCTCTGCCCATAAAATCCTTTGCACAGGGACCATCGTCAAAGGTCATTGCCACCACGCGTTTGTCCGCAATCGGGTGTACCCGTTCAATTCGGCGCACGCTGGACAAGCGCTTGCCGTTTTGCTGCCAGATCAATTCCTTCCGCTTGTGGTTGATGCTTCTGGCAAAGTTATATAATCCGGTTATCAAGGTGAATCCCTCCTATTCGGTTTCCATATTGTAGCACGAATCAATTTGTCCGTCCATAGCAAAACGACAAAATTTTTGCTGCCGTGCGCAGGGATAAGCGCCGGGAACGAAAGAAGAAATACCCACCGCAACCAAGCGTTTTCGCAAGATTGCGGTGGGCGTTGTGCTGTTCTTATGAGTCCCGACCAATGCCGTTCCTCTGACCGACAGCGCTTTTCTCGGTGTTATTCGCCGGTGCCGGGATCCGGAGCCGGAGCCGGAGCTGGATCCGGCGTAGGTGCAGGAGTAGGATCCGGAGTGGGCGCTGTAGACGGGGTGGGCGTGGGGTCAGGAGCTGTGCTGGGAGACGTGCTGGGCTCCGAAGAAGGCGTGGGGGCCGTGGTGGGAGCCGGCGTGTAGTTGTTGGAACCGCTGGAACCGGAATAGGAAACTTGATCACGCTTGCTGTATTTGCTGGTACCAAGACCGCCCAGCTTATCAAGATCCTCAGTGGAATCGGTACGAATCAGGTTGCCGTCGCTGTCGTAGACATAACGGGTGATGGCATAGGTGTAGCCGGTATAGCCGCTCTGATAGGTGCCGGTGCCTTCCTTTTTGATGGTCTGATAAGGCTCCGTTGCAATTCGCTCGGTATCAATCTTTACGGTGTAGTTGTTCTCGTCGGTGCCAACCAGTGCAATGTTGACCTTGCCGCCGGAAACTTCCGCGTCGATCCGCAGGGGATAGTTGGTGCTGTTCTTGAACTGGAAGTCTACGCTGCCCCAATACACGGTGGCATCCAGACCGCCGGGCACATAGGTGACGAAGAACATATGGGGCTCTCTGTGGACGATTTCCAGATCGGCATACATGGCGCAGTAATAGATGGTAGAAGCAACCTGGCAGATACCGCCGCCCAGTGCAGGCTCAGAGCTGCCGGAGATGTAAATAACGCCCTCCTGATAGCCCTTTTCTGCGGTACGTTCGCCGACTACGTCATTAAAGGAGAAGGTTTCGCCGGGCTGTAGCACGGTGCCGTTGATTGCCTGGCAGGCAAGCCGCAGGTTGGTGGTTCGGCCGCTGGCGGAACCGTCATAGACAGAGCCGAAGGAATACAGGGTATCCCGGAACAGCACGGCTTCCAGCTGCTCCTTGGTAAGCTCAGGCGCGGTTTCATCGAAGGTAAAGGTCAGTGTATCCCCAGGGGCAGCCATTGCCAGCTCCTGATTGGCTTCGTCCAGCGGAGTTGCCGGGGTGTAGCCCACCTGAGCGTCATCCACCTCGCCAGTGTCGGGGTTATATTCTGCGTCCTTGGGCTCGGTGGTTAGCTGCTCATAGAGCCGATCCAGCGCCACATTGGCAGGGTAGGTCATGGTATATTCAAAGTCGATATCGCTGTAATCGCCGGAAGCGAAAGCGGTGGACACCAGGTTATACAGCGTATCCGTGTCCAGCTTCTTGCCGGGGGTGCCGATGGTAACGGTGATGGTATGCGTTTCTTCGTCGGTATCCACTTTGGATTCGGTCATGTCAGTGGAGATCTCGGCTGCGGTGGTGTCGATGAGATCGCGAATGTAAGTGGTATCCACCTGAACTGCGGTGGAAATGTCGATGTCATTCCGGCGGCGCTGAGCTGCCTTAATGGCACGGGACATGGCAAAGGGATTCGAGCTGTTGCGCCCATAGCGATAGGCGGCGTCCACAGCCTGATCCACGTCAATGAGCACGGTGTCCTGCGCCGGGGTAAAGGTCAGAGTTTGATCCGGCAGGTTGACGTTGATGCTTTGCTGCTCGGTTGCAGAGAGCCCGGATTCAATGGCTGCCTTTGCCTCTTCCTTGGTCATACCGCCCACATCAATGCCAGCTACATAGACATTTGGTAGAATCTTGTCGTAGTTCACATAACGCATGGCATAGATGCCGATGCCTGCGAACACGGCAATTGCAATCACCAGTGCAGCAATCAGAACAATCAGCGCAGGGCTGACCCTTTTCTTTTTGCGGGCTGCGGCAGCTGCACCGGAGGGATGCTGACCGTTGGGGCGCTGTCCGGCAGGTCTTTGACCGGTGGGACGCTGCCCGGTGGGACGCTGCCCGGTGGGACGCTGCCCGGTGGGACGCTGCCCGGCAGGTCTTTGCTCCTTAGGACGCTGCCCGGC
>CAJKNS010000076.1 GCA_905201305.1 uncultured Eubacteriales bacterium | reverse complement strand
ACAGGATGCCGATATCATCGGATTCCGTATGCCGCAGTGCCAATCCGAAGAAGCCCTCATGGCGGTTCCAAAACCGGAAGGAATGATTTACGGTGTCCTCGGCGGCATCGTAATCCCCCAGCAGCACCTGGGTTTCCGCAGCTTCCAGCAGCGATGCGGAGGTGCTGCAGAGATCGTCCACCCGCCAGGCAGTGAACCAGCAGAAGCCGGTGATGACCACCAGAACGCCCAGTGCGCAGTATATTTTTTTCATACCGTATCCGCCTTTCTTACAATCTGAACCGTTCCGCCGGCGGTGCCTGTCATCCAGAACACGTCGTCCCGGGTTACCTTCTGCCGGGCAAGCTCAGTGTCCAGCCAGCCGAGATTTTTACCGATAAAGCTCAGATTCTCCTCCAGAATACGTCCGTTGCAGATCAGATTGACGGCGAATTCCTGCTCCTGCGCCTTTTTTCCGGCGTCCTGGGGGGTTAAGGGGGCATACTGCGGGTAAAGGAAGGTGGTAAGCTGACCGTTTGTTTCCAGCACTGCATATTGAACTTGGCTGGCGTCCAGAATTCCTTCCTGCCGGAGACAGAAGTTCAGCTCATCAATGGTCAACCTGTTTTTGGACATGGCAGTCTGGTCGATGACCCCCTCCCGAATGATAAACACCGGCTTTCCGCAGAGAAACGCCCGGAACCGGACGGAATGCATGCTCCACTCGGAAGCTGCTAGCTCCAGCGCCAGCAGCGTTAAAATGGGAATGACGCCGGACAAAAGGGGAATGCCGATGTCCTGCATGGGAACGGCAGCCAGATCGGAGATCAGAATGGCTACTACCAGCTCCGACGGCTCCAGCTCGCCTACCTGACGCTTCCCCAGCACCCGCAGCGTGATAACAATTACGAGATATAGAATAATGGTCCTTAAAAACGAAATAAACATCCAATTCACCCGCACTCATTGTGCGCTGGAGTGCAGGGTTTCATGCATGCTGCGGAAAAATTCTGCAAAAGATCGGAAAAACCGCTGACGAGCGGTTGACAAATGGCTGATTCGTGCTAAAATGGAGGAGAATATGCAAAGGCAATGATGGAACGAAGCATGAAAAACCCAGCATAGCGACCGGAGGAGGGTGAAAGCTCCGGCACGGGAATTCATGTATGCCACTCCTGAGCTGACCGGAAAACCGGTACGTTCGTCCCCGTTAAGGCGTCTGAGGTGTCTTAGTCATAAGACAAATCAGGGTGGTACCGCGTGAGCTTGACTCCCGCCCCTGTTTTTGGGGGCGGGTTTTCTGTTTTTTCGCGGACGAACTGTCATTGCTTAAAATATGGAGGAATTTGTATGAAAAACTTTGGCGTCAATGAGCTTCGAGAGATGTTCCTGTCCTTCTTTGAAACAAAGGGACATCTCCGCCTGCCCAGCTTTTCCCTGATCCCGCAGAATGATCCGTCTCTGCTGCTCATCAACTCCGGCATGGCGCCTATGAAGCCCTACTTCACTGGCGATCAGGAGCCCCCCCGTCACCGCGTTACCACCTGCCAGAAGTGCATCCGTACCGGCGACATCGAGAACATCGGTCATACCGCCCGTCACGGCACCTATTTTGAGATGCTGGGCAACTTCTCCTTCGGTGACTACTTCAAGAACGAGGCAATTCACTGGGCGTGGGAATTCCTGACCTCTCCGGAGTGGGTAGGACTGGACCCCAACCGCCTGTATCCTTCCGTATTTGCAGGCAACGAGACGACCCCTGCCGACGATGAGGCATTCCGGATTTGGAATGAGGAAATCGGCGTACCCAAGGATCATATCTTCAAGTTCGGCAAGGAAGATAACTTCTGGGAGCATGGCTCCGGTCCGTGCGGTCCCTGCTCTGAGATTTACTATGACCGCGGCGAAAAGTATGGCTGCGGCAAGCCCGGCTGCACCGTAGGCTGCGACTGTGACCGGTATATGGAAGTCTGGAACGTGGTATTTTCCCAGTTCAACAACGACGGTCAGGGTCATTACACCGAGCTGGTCCAGAAGAACATCGACACCGGCATGGGGCTGGAGCGTCTGGCTGTGGTATGCCAGGATGTGGACAGCCTGTTCGATGTGGACACCGTCATGAATATCACCAACAAGGTCACTGAGATCACCGGCGCCAGCTATGGTCAGAGCCATGAGAAGGACGTATCCCTCCGTGTCATCACTGACCATATCCGCTCCGCTACGTTTATGATCTGTGACGGCGTTCTGCCCTCCAACGAAGGCAGAGGCTATGTGCTCCGCCGTCTTTTGCGCCGTGCAGCCCGCCACGGCAAGCTCCTGGGCGTCAATGAGCCCTTCCTGCACAAGGTCTGCGATACCGTTGTTCATGAGAATGAAGGGCATTATCCCGAGCTCCGAGAGCGTCAGGCTTATATCACCAAGGTCATTCGTGTGGAGGAAGAGAACTTCAACAAGACCATTGATGCCGGTCTGCGGATTTACAACAGCATGATTGAGGAGCACAAGGCAAAGGGCGAGACGGTGTTCTCCGGCGCTGATGCCTTTAAGCTCTATGACACCTATGGTTTCCCCATCGACCTGACCATTGAGATGGCAGAGGACGAGGGCATGACCGTGGATCAGAAGGCATTCCAGGAGCTCATGGAAGAGCAGCGTGTCCGCGCCCGTAAGGCGCGTGAGGCACTGGGCGATCTGGCTTGGGCTGGAATCGACCTGGGACTGGACGATGCTACCCCCACCACCTTTACCGGCTACGACGGCAGTCTCACTGCCCAGGGCAAAATTCTTGCCATTGTGACCGACGGCGAGCCCTGCTCCTCCATCCGTCAGGGCGAGGAGGGCATTGTGGTGCTGGACCAGACGCCCTTCTATGCGGAGATGGGCGGTCAGGCGCCTGACGAGGGCACCATCACCGTGGGTGAGAACGTCTTTACCGTTACCAACGTGCAGAAGGATAAGGCGGGCAAGTACCTCCACTATGGCAAGATGACCACCGGCTCCCTGTCTGTGGAGGATACCGTCACCGGCACCGTGGAGCAGGAGCGCCGGGAAGCTATCTCCCGCGCACATTCTGCCACCCATCTGCTGCAGGCTGCACTCCAGAAGGTGCTGGGCGACCATGTCCATCAGGCAGGTTCTCTCAATAACCCGGATCATATTCGCTTTGACTTTACCCATTTCTCCGCCATCACCGAGGATGAGATTAAGGAAATCACCGAGTTTGTCAACGATGCCATTCTGGCTGGGCTGCCCATTACCACCAAGGTCATGGGAATTGACGAGGCAAAGAAAGAGGGCGCAATGGCGCTGTTCGGCGAGAAATACGGCGACAGTGTTCGTGTGGTATCCATGGGCGATGTGTCCAAGGAGCTGTGCGGCGGCACCCATCTTACCAACACCGCAAAGATCGGCTCCTTTACCATCATCAGCGAGGGCTCCGTTGCTTCCGGTGTCCGCCGAATCGAAGCGCTGGTTGGCAAGGAGAACCTGCGGCTGGCTGCTGCAAACACCTTCCAACTGCGGAAGGCTGCCAGCGTCATGAAGACTACGCCGCAGGAGGTTCTGACCCGACTGGATCAGGTGATCCGCGAGGGCAAGGAGCTCCGTCAGCAGCTGGATCAGATGCAGAGTAAGCTGCTTGCCAGCGATGCAGAGCGGTTCCTGTATGCCGCGAAGAAGGTGGAGGGACTGAATGTCATCACCACCACCCTGTCCTCCATGAGTGCCGGTGCCCTCAGAAAGATCGGCGATATGCTCCGGGAGAAGGACGAGAGCGTGGTAGCTGTGCTGTCCTCCGTTTCCGATGAAAAGATCACCTTCAATGCCGTTTGCGGAAAGAAGGCAGTAGCAGCCGGCATTAAGGCTGGCGACCTGATTCGTACTGTTACCGCCATCACCGGCGGTTCCGGCGGCGGTAAGCCCGACTCTGCTATGGGCGGCGGCAAGGATCCCCTGATGCTGGACAATGCTCTGGCGGTGGTTGACAACTATGTATCCGAGCATGTGAAGAAGTAAGGAGGAAGCAATCATGGAAGACTGCATTTTCTGCAAAATCATGGCGGGAGAAATCCCCACCACCAAGGTCTATGAGGATGAGCTCTGCTTTGCCTTTAAGGATATTGAGCCATTGGCACCCATGCATTTTCTGGTGATCCCCAAGCAGCACATTGCGTCCGCTGCGGAGATTGGACCGGAGATGGCGCCTGTGGTAGGACACATCTATGAGGTCATCGCCAAGCTCAGCCGTGAGATGGGCTTCTCTGAAGGCTTCCGTGTGGTGACAAACTGTGGTGCAGACGCCGGTCAGACGGTGCATCATCTGCACTTCCACGTGCTTGCCGGAAAACAGCTGGGGAGCTTTAACTAATCGGAGTTCTCCCATAAAAGCATAGAATAATCCCCCGGGAATGGAGCAAATGCTTCGTTCCCGGGGGATTTTTTATATGAGATTTATTCGCCTTCAATGGCGGCAATGGCTTCATCGGAGTAGCCTACAGAGCGGAGGTAATCGGTGCCGAGACTGCGGTCTACCACCAGCGTACCGTATGCTGTATTTTGATAGGGGGTGCGTCCGGTGGCTCCCTCATTGAGAATACCGACAGCACGGGCAAAGGTGGCGTAATCATCGGTGGGCTCGGTGCCTGCGTGCCCCACCAGCAGACAGCCAATGGAGTTTGCCCAGACCTCATCGTCGGGAGAGTTTTCCTCGCGTCCTCTGCGATGTACCTGAATGCTTTCATTGTTGGAGACGTCGGCATAGAATTCCGTATCGTCGTGGAAACGGATGACCCGATCATCCCGAACCCGCAGTGCGGCGTAGATCCCATTGTGGTTCACGGTGTCAAAGGAGTAGACGCCGGAGCAAAGGGTAGGCACATCGGAGCCGTCATTTTTCCAGGGGGAGAAGGGATAGTCGGGAATGGTGCTGCAGCAGGTGCTGAGATAGAGAATCTCGCTGCCCTGCACCACCACGCACATGGCATCCTTGCGTTCCTCAGGGTCCTGATTCTCTCCGGCTCCCTCAAAAAGAAAGACCAATAGCCCAGCCTTTTGTTCCTGACTCAGGCTTTGAGCATAAGTAGAATTGATCAGCCGCAATGCCTGAGCGGCTGTGCTTTCGCTGTCGATGTTATATTGGTCTAGGGCAGCGGAGAGAGAAGCGGAGGAAATCAGTGCGTCAGCCAGCGGTGTGTCGCTGCCGTTGAGCATGTCCATACCTTCGGCAGAATCCTCCGTGTCTGAGACGGCAATTGCGCCTGTGGTAACGGGACCCGCAGCGGTAATGCCCCAGGCACCGGTGTTTGCAGGTTCTTCGGTTGGCAGCTCTGCGGCATCCACGGTGCAGCCGGTCAATAAGCTCATGGAGCCCAATAGAAGACAGAAAATAAGAAGTATTGCGATGATTCGATTATTCCGCGCCATGTGTGGGTTCCTCCTGGGCGCAGACATGGATATTCGTCCGGTATTTCATGTAAAATCCTTTCTGATGTATGTTTTTTTGCCATACAAGCAGTTATAGGATAATCCGGGGGAAATGTCAAGAGTAACGGGCAAATTTTTCGCAAATCTTCGTTTTTCCATCCATTTTTTCTGATTTTTCGTAAAAAACAATCATCAGCAGAACCTCCAAGGAGATTCTGCCGAGACTATCAAAGTACTACGTAATACGCCAAGAAACTGGGCCGCAGAGGGAAGAGTGAAGGGGGGGGAAGACCCGCCCTTCGCGTTCAATCAAACGGATTTTAGAGTTCAAAAATCCGAATCTCAGCGGGGCAAAAAGACCTTTTTGACACGCTGAGATGCTGCTGACGGATCGTTATCGAACCTTATCGAACCTTTTTCAGGATGCTGCGGGCGCAATTGACGGCGTCCTCGGGAATGTCCTGGCTGGAATAGCGGGCTTCGTTGTAGTATTCCATAAACTGCGCTTCATCCGGAAGGTCACGCTTTTGCAGCTCGTTGGGCGTCATGGCGATGGCGCCGGGATCCTGTACCATGAGCTTTTTCAAAACCTGCTGGAAGGCAAAGCGGAGCTTCATACGGTTGTCCGGAAAATCCTCCAGCCTTTGCGGACGTTCCCGGAGCTTATGCAGGGCTTTCTTCATTCTGGCGCGGGTATCGCCCAGCATATCCTTGACATCAAAGAGGTTTTCCATTTCATCCACATAGTCTTCCTCTGAGATGGGCGCAAACCGATCCCGGAAGTTCCGGAGAAAGCCCGGCAGGCGAACGCCTTTTTCCCGAAGCTTCAGCATCAGCCGGTACAGGGCATAGATCACCACCAGAACCACTACCACAAAGGCAACGACCTCTACCATGGTAGTGACCCAGCCTGACTCGCCCCTGGGTTCTGCATTAAGGATACTGTCCTCTGCAACGGACTGCTCGGCTTGGTCAACGGCGCTGTCCACCAGAACGCGGCGGTGGAACTTGCTGGAGAGCAGGGCAAAAAGGGCGACCAATGCGTTGATAACATGGGAAAATGCATTGGAGAACAGATGGAAGATCGGATAGATGTTGGAGATAAACGCTGCAACAATGATGAAACCAGTGACCAGCAGGAAGTTGCCCATCTGCATGCCTGCGGGATAGCGGACCCGGCGATCACTGCTGGTGCGGTGCATGCTTTTCCGGAGCCCCTTGGAGCTGAACGCGAACAGGCTCAGCAGAAAAAACGCAATGGATACAATGCTCAGCAGTCGGGCGATAGCGTTCTCCCACTGAAGACCGGTGCAAATAATCAGAATCAGCACATGGAGCAGAATGCCGGTGACCGCCATTGGAGAGTAGATGGCATAGCCTGCCTTCCGCGCGGAGAAGAAAAAGAAGCAGGAGAAAAACAGCGTAACCAGCGCCATCAGCACGCGAATCAGCACACCGGCAGGGGAGAGGAGGATTGCGAGAATCACAGCTGCCACAGTGCTGCCAATGCACAGTCCCATGGAGACACCCATGGGCTTTGTCATGGAGATTCGGCCAAGGATATAGCCAATGCCTGCCAGACAGGGAATCAGGCAGCAGCGGTACAGGGGATAGCCGCACAGCTGCTCCACCAATACACCCAGAGGAATCACAAACAGCAGCGCCATAATCAGGTTGATGCACTCAAACAGCAGCCGCTGTATCGACGTTTTCTTCAAAACGGATTGCCTCCCTTCTGAGGGTAATATGGGTCACGGAATTCCCTTTTCGGCGCAGCTCCTGAGCGCGATTGTCAAGTGAACTGTTCCAGAAGGTGGAGAATACCAGAATATCCGTTTCGGAGGTGTCGTTTTCCACCAGCTTTTCCATGGTGCGATAGATGGACTCATGTTCCTTAAACTGGAGCCCTGCCAAAACCTCGAGAATCCGGTTCATCTGCGCGGCATTGCAGGCAGGCTCCATATCAATGGGAACATCCGGGGCATAGGAAATGGAAGCGTTGGAGTACAGTCCTACCTCCATATTGTTGACAATCGCCCAGTTGCAGAGGGTGGCAACGGTGCGGATACCGTATTCCATCTCTTCCATTTCTTTTTCGGACAGCTGCCCCCAGAAATTGTCCTCAGGATCGATGTTAAAGACCATCAGCAGCCGGGGGAAGACGGTGTAATCATGGGTTTTTACCTGGAGAGAGCCGGTGCGGGCGGAGGCGCGCCAATGAATGTCCTTCCGGCTGTCGCCAATCTGATAGCCACGGATGCCGTTGATTAAAATGGGGTCCGGAAAAATCCAGCGGCGAACGGAGACGTCACCCTGCCAGCGAAGCGCTTCGTCCGGCAGCTCATCCTCCCCCAACAGGCTGGGATAGACGAACAGCTTGGCGTCGGAATGCGCCTCCTGACTGACGGAATTCAGTCCAAACAGATCACCGGCGGTAAGCGTGGTAATAGAGAGGTCATAGTAGCCCCGGCGGATGCACTTGACGTTGTAGCGCCGGGTGATCCGGCTATAGGGGCACAGGTAGAATACGCTGCGGTGGAACCGATCATCCATGATTTCCAGGTTCTCCTGAGAACGAAATCGCAGCCAGGGAGACAGCTTGGATTCCACCCGAAGCCAGGGCAGCGGCGTGAGCTTCCGGTTGGCAATGACCTCCTGCAGTTCCAGGGATTCGCCCTCAAATACCGCATGTTTTGTCAGCTTCCGCTCGTAGTGTAGGTGGCGAAATGCAACCTTGCCGTAAAACTTGGATTGAGCAATTGCCAGTATGCCGACAATTACAATCAGCCAAATGGCAGCAGTCATAGTCTGATCACCTGACCTTACAGCTTCTGGGTAGTGGATTCAGTGGGCGCAGGAATGGTGCCAAGAAGCCTGGAGATGATCTCAGAGGCTTTATTGGCGGAGTTATACTTGACCTTCAGAATCAAACGATGGGCAAATACAGGCACAGCCAGCGCCTTGACGTCGTCCGGCAGCACATAATCCCGACCGTGAACGGCAGCGTACGCCTGAGCAGCACGGAGCATTGACAGCATGCCGCGGGTAGAGACGCCCAGCTCCACATCCTCGTTTTTGCGGGTGGCTTCCACCAGCGCAACGATGTACTCTTTAATGGGATCGGAAACCAGCACACCGGAAATGGCGGACTGAATTGCGGTAATTTCCTCGCCGGTGGCAACGGCGTCCAGCTGAACCAGGGGAGAACCGTTGATATAATTGGTGAGAATATCCACCGACTCGCGGGTAGAGGGATAGCCCAGGGTCAGGCGAACCAGAAAACGGTCCAGCTGAGCATCCGGCAGAGCAAACGTACCGGAGGATTCTACAGGGTTCTGCGTGGCAATGACGAAGAATGGGGAACCCAGGGGCTTTGTTTCACCGTCAACGGTGATCTGCTTTTCCTCCATACATTCCAGCAGCGCGGACTGGGTACGGGGGGTGGTACGGTTAATCTCGTCCGCCAGCAAAATATTGGTGAAGGCGGGACCGGGCTGGAAGTCGAACTCGCCGGTTTTCTGGTTATATACGCTCAGACCGGTGATATCGGAGGGCAGCAGGTCGGCAGTGAACTGAATCCGCTTAAAATCACACTGAATGGATTTTGCAAGGGACTTTGCCAGAACGGTTTTACCGGTGCCGGGAACGTCGTCCAACAGGGCATGACCGCCGGCGAACAGGCTGACCAGAATCAGATCGATTTCGTCCTTTTTGCCGATGAGGACGCGGCTGATGTTGTCGTTGATCTTTTGCGCAACTGCGCCAATTTCTTTGATCTCCATGATAGACTCCAATCCCCAGCTGAGCTGGTTAAAATATCTGACAAAACCACGGGATATGCCAGAAAAGTTTGTATACATTATACACAAAATTATTTTGGAATGCAAACGGTTCGGGGGGCGAAATGTGAAGATTCTGTGTAATTTCGGCATTTCCGGGTGTCTGATTTTATCCTAATGTGGCGATGTGTCCATGGTGTGTACCGAGAGCAACCTATAAAAAATTCCCCGTCTCGCAAAAGCGAAACGGGGAATGGAAAAGCAGAATTACTTCAGCTCTGCGGTAGCGCCAGCTTCCTTCAGCTTCTCAACCATAGCCTCGGCGTCAGCCTTAGCAACAGCTTCCTTCACGTTAGCGGGAGCGCCGTCAACCAGAGCCTTAGCTTCCTTCAGACCCAGACCGGTCAGCTCACGGACAACCTTGATAACAGCGATCTTGTTGGCGCCGACTTCCTTCAGAACGACGTCAAACTCGGTCTTCTCCTCCTCAGCGGGAGCAGCA
>CAJKNS010000075.1 GCA_905201305.1 uncultured Eubacteriales bacterium | reverse complement strand
CCACCAGTCCCAGATTGTAATAATCCACCGTGCCGGAGAACAGCGCGTGGGTGCCGATGATGATTTTTGCCGCACCTACCGCGATATAGTCCAGGGCTCTTCGGCGCTGTGCCGTGGGGGTGGAGCCGGTGAGCAGCACGCAGGGAATCCCCAGGGGCGCGAGAATTTTGGAGAAGTTCTGATAGTGCTGGTCCGCCAAAAGCTCTGTGGGCGCCATGAGCACCGCCTGATAGTCATTCTCCACCGCCTGGAGCATCGCTCCCAAAGCGACCATGGTTTTGCCGGAGCCAACATCTCCCTGCACCAGCCGGTTCATGGGACTGCCAGACAAAAGATCATCGGAGATTTCCCTGAGACAGCGGCTCTGGGCGCCGGTAAGATCAAAGGACAGGCTGTCATAAAAATACTGGGGGACAGGCTTTGTGCATGGATAATGGCTTTCCTGCCCCCGCCGCGCCTTCATGAGTCCCAGACCCAGCGAATAGAGGAAGAATTCCTCAAATATCAGCCGCCGCCGGGCTTCGGAAAGGGCTTCGGTGGTGGTGGGATGATGCACCTCAAGGAGCGCCTGATACAGTGGGACCAGCTGCTCCTGCTCCAGAATCCCGTCGGGAAGCCCGTCGGTCAGCTGGTCCCGGCACTGCTCCATGGCAGTAAAAATCAGGCTTTGAAGCATCCGGGAGGTCAGTCCTTTGGTGAGGGTGTAGACGGGGATGATGCACCGAGTGGCGGTAGGAGGGGCTACTATTTGTTCTACCACGGGATTTGTAAGTTCATACTTCCTGTCGTCTCCGGAAAGGCTGCCATAGAAATAGTAGCTTTCTCCCGGAAGGAGATTCTGGCTCATCCAGGGCTGATTAAACCAGGTGACCCGGACTTTGGCGGTGTCGTCGGAGATGGTGCAGCGGGTATAGGTCAGTCCCTTGCGCACATAGCTGGTGCGGGGAGCAGACAGCACCATGGCGCGAAAGCAGGCAGACTCCTCCGGCGTTAGCTGGGAGAGCGTGACCATTTTGGTCCGGTCCTCATAGTCACGGGGATAATAGCGGATGAGATCCTCCAGGGTGACAATGCCCAGCTTTTCCAGCTGTGCCGCTCTGGATGCGCCTACGCCTTTTAATACGGTGACGGGGTCGGTCAGCACCATGAACACACCTCCAAAAAACAGGGCAGCCGCAAGGATCGGGCTGCCCTGTATCGGTCAAAAATCGTTAAATTCTAGCCACGCCGGACTTTTTGGCGGCCTCGGCAACCGCCTTTGCCACGGCGGGACCCACTCTGGGGTCAAAGGCGGGGACGATGATATAGTCGGGAGAAAGCTCCTCAGGGGAAACCAGGTCTGCCAGGGCATAGGCGGCAGCAAGCTTCATCTCATCGTTGATCTCGCTGGCACGGACGTCGAAGGTGCCGCGGAAAATGCCCGGGAATGCCAGCACATTGTTGATCTGGTTGGGGAAATCGCTTCTGCCGGTGCCCACCACCGCTGCGCCAGCCTTCAATGCCTCGTCGGGCATGATCTCGGGGGTGGGATTTGCCATGGGGAACAGAATGGCGCCGGGCGCCATGGTCTTGACCATCTCAGGGGTAACGGTGCCGGGGGAGGAGACGCCGATGAACACGTCAGCGCCGCGAATCACGTCCTTCAGGGAGCCCTTTTCGAGATTCCGGTTGGTGATCTTGGCAATTTCCATCTTGGCGGGGTTGAGCTTCTCCCGACCCTCGTAGATGGCGCCGGTGCGGTCACACATAATGACGTTCCGGAGCCCCATGGAGATCAGCAGCTTGATAATTGCAATACCGGCAGCGCCTGCGCCAGAGGTGACCACCTTAATATCTTCGATTTTCTTGCCCACTACCTTCAGGGCGTTGAGCATGGCGGACAGAACCACAATGGCGGTGCCGTGCTGATCGTCGTGGAAAATCGGAATGTCGCATTTTTTCTTGAGCTTTTCCTCGATTTCAAAGCACCGGGGGGCGGAGATATCCTCCAGATTGATGCCGCCGAAGGAGCCTGCCAGCAGTGCAACCGCATCCACAAACTCGTCCACATCCTTGGTGCGCAGGCACAGGGGAATGGCATTGACACCGCCGAACGCTTTAAACAGCACGCATTTGCCCTCCATTACCGGCATGCCCGCTTCGGGACCGATATCCCCAAGACCCAGCACAGCGGAGCCGTCGGTAATGACCGCAACGGTGTTGCCCCGTCCGGTGAGCTCATAGCTGAGGCTGGGATTCTTCTGGATTTCAATACAGGGCTGGGCAACACCGGGGGTGTATGCCAGAGAAAGGTCGTCACTGTTTTCCACCTTCATCTTAGGAACGGTGTCGAGCTTGCCCTTCCACTGATAGTGGAGCTTCAGGGATTCCTCTGCGTAATTCATATCGTTAACCTCCAGGCAGAATTGTAGCAAAATGTTCTTTTATTATACATCAAAGTCAGCCGGATGTACAGAACATTGAACCGAAAAATGGTGAAGAAAAACAAAGGCGACATCACGCAAATTGGCGGCGAGGATTCAGCCTGAGATTTTGCGTCGGAAAAAGGCAGTTTTTCGATGGAATACTTTGTGTATTTCGAGAAAAAATAACGCATTTCCGGCGGAAAAGATCGGCTGAAGCCTGCCGACACATTTGTGTGGTGTTGCCGAAAATAAAAGAAACCGCCTCAAGCGGATGCTTGAAGCGGTGCTTTATGCTCCATTAGAGGGTGTTGAGCTTCTGAGCAATGCTGCTCTTCTTATGAGCGGCAGTGTTCTTGTGGAGGATACCCTTGCCCACGGACTTGTCGATGGTGGCAATGGCGACCTTTGCAGCAACGGCAGCAGCCTCCTTATCACCGGAAGCAGCGGCAGCCTCGAACTTCTTTACGTTGGTCTTCAGCAGAGACTTGTTCGCCTTGTTGGTGTCGTTAGCGGCTTTGGAGACAAGCACTCTCTTCTTGGCAGATTTAATGTTAGGCACGAAAAACACCTCCTCCACATCTCAGATTATAAGGTCAGTAAAAAGGCACAATATGCCTAGCTCACTACCATGCAGGGTTAGATTATACACGGTATTCCAAAGAAAATCAAGAGCTATTTTTGATTTTTTCAAAAAATATTGTGGTTTTCTTCCTTTGCAGGGACTAAATGTGGGGGCTTGGTGGGAAACTACCAAGTAAAGAGGAAAAGGAGGGCGTTTATGGAGATTCGGACGGACCTGGCACTGGAACGGGCGGGGGAGCTGCAAGATGAGGGGGGACTGCCCAAGGGCGTCAGCGTGCGGCAGGAAAGCCGCTACGGCACTAGAGCCACGGTGGTGACGGTGACCTCACGGGCAGGGGAGACGGCGCTGGGAAAGCCCAGGGGCACCTATATCACCGTGGAGCTGGGACGGGTGCTGCGCCGGGAAAAGGGCAGCTTTGAAAGTGCTGCGCAGTGCATTTCCGATTATCTGAAGGATATGCTGAAATTGAGCAGCCGCCTGCCGGTACTGGTGGCTGGACTGGGCAACCGGGAGGTGACGCCGGACGCTATCGGACCCTTGACCGCCGATCATATTCTGGTGACCCGGCATATGGTGGAGGCGGTGCCGGAAACCTTTGGGGAATTCCGTCCGGTTTCGGCAACTGTTCCCGGGGTTTTGGGCACCACCGGCGTGGAAAGCGCGGAGACAGTCCGGGCATTGGCAGAGCGGATCGGCGCAGCGGCAGTGATTGCGGTGGATGCATTGGCGGCAAGGGATACCGGACGGCTGTGCAGCACACTTCAGATTTGCGACACCGGAATTTCTCCCGGCTCCGGTATTGGAAACCGCCGCAGTGCATTGGATCAAAAGGCAATCGGCTGCCCGGTGATTGCATTGGGGGTTCCTACGGTCACCGATGCTGCCACCATGGCGTCGGACCTGTTTCAGCGCGCCGGCATGGAGGTGGAGGAAGCGCAGCTTCGGAAGGTTTCCACCGGCATGATCGTTACCTCCGGAGACATTGACCGCCGGGTGCGGGAAATTGCACGGGTGCTCTCCTATGCCATCAACAGCGCGCTGCATGCGGATCTGACCCTGGAGGAACTGACGGATTTGACGTTTTGACCGGTTCACATCCGTGGGGTGACCGGTTCCGTTATGTCAACGCCATATACGGAATGTTCCGGCGGCAGTGAAATAGGCAAAACTGTGGATAACTCTGTGGATAATGTGAAAAACTCCTTGCAAATCCACAGGTTCATTTCCCAAGTATTTCCCAAGGGGAATCCGAGGAAAATGGATATCCGGGTGCATATGCAAGGGGATTATCCACAGAAAACGGTTGACAAAACGGTTACGGGAAATTGAGATGACGGTAACAATACTAACCCATAATATCTCAAAATAGTAACAAAATGATAATTTTTATACGTGATTCATGGGAGAAACGTAGGAATTGGTGTTATGTAAATGTAATATTCACTTTTTGCCCCTGTGAGAAACCGGTGAACAATTGTGGATAACTCTGTGGATAATGTGAAAAACTCGTTGCAATTTCGCAGAGATTTCCATGGAAGCGGCATGAAAATCCGTGAACAAATTATGAATATTCCGATGAATAACCGGACTAATGCGGAAATTATGGGAACAGGGCGCGTTATGCACGAAATCGTACCATCCAAAATCCCATGAAAAGAGACGGAATATTTCTACACATCCGCTCTTGACGGGAAAGTGCCAAAAGAGTAGAATAGGCAGGTGATTTTGTGATTCTACAATGGAGGCGGAGCGTATGGCAGTGAAATATATCTTCGTGACCGGCGGTGTGGTATCCGGTCTGGGCAAGGGCATCACGGCTGCAAGCCTTGGTCGTCTGCTCAAGCAAAGGGGCTTGAAGGTGACGATCCAGAAGTTTGATCCCTATCTGAATGTAGACCCCGGCACCATGAGCCCGTTCCAGCATGGCGAGGTGTTTGTCACCGACGACGGCGCCGAGACGGATCTGGATCTGGGACATTACGAGCGCTTTACCGATGAGAATCTGACCGTCAATTCCTCGGTTACCTCCGGCAAGGTATATTGGTCCGTGCTGAACCGGGAGAGAAGCGGCGATTATCTGGGACGTACCATTCAGGTGATTCCCCACATTACCAACGAGATCAAAGAGCGCATCTATCGGGTGGGCAAGTCCACCAATACCGACGTGGTGATTACCGAAATCGGCGGCACCGTAGGCGATATCGAGTCTCAGCCCTTCCTGGAGGCAATCCGTCAGGTGGGGCAGGAGAATCCCCGGGAGGACGTGATGTACATCCACGTATCCCTGGTGGTCACCATCCCCGGCTCCAATGAGCTCAAGAGCAAGCCCACCCAGCACTCCTGCAAGGAGCTGCTTTCCATCGGCATTCAGCCCGATGTGATTGTATGCCGGGCAGATCAGCCCATCACCGAGGACATCCGCAATAAGATTTCGCTGTTCTGCAACATCCAGCCCGATGCGGTGATCCCCAACCTCAACGCCCCCATTCTCTACGAGGTCCCGCTGATGCTGGAGGACGAGGGACTTGCCAAGGTGGTCTGCCGCCGGCTGAACCTCGACGTACCGGAGCCGGATCTTTCCGAGTGGACCGCCATGGTCAAGCGGGCAAAAACCTGCAAGGATTCTGTGGAAATCGCGCTGGTGGGCAAATATGTCCAGCTCCACGATTCCTATCTGTCCGTGGTGGAGGCGCTGACCCACGGCGGCATTGAAAACGATGTCAATGTCCACATCCGCTGGGTGGATTCCGAAGAGGTCAATGAGGAAAACGTCCAGGCGCGCCTGGCGGGAGTAGACGGCGTTCTGGTGCCCGGCGGCTTTGGTGACCGGGGCATCGAGGGCATGATTACCGCCATTCGCTATGCCCGGGAGAGCCGCATTCCGTTCTTTGGCATTTGCCTTGGCATGCAGATGGCGGTGGTGGAGTTTGCGCGGCATGTGGCTGGCATTCCCGACGCCCATTCCAGCGAGCTTTCCGATACCGAGAATCCCGTCATTGACCTGATGCCCGAGCAGCGGGACGTCACCGATAAGGGCGGCACCATGCGCCTGGGCGCGTATCCCTGCAAGATTACCGGTGAGGACACCTTCACCTACAAGGCTTACGGCGAGCCTGTGATCTATGAGCGCCACCGTCACCGCTATGAGTTCAACAACAAGTATCGGGATATCCTCCAGGAGAAGGGGCTGACCCTTGCGGGTCTGAGTCCCAGCGAAAAGCTGGTGGAGATTGTGGAGCTCCATGATGAGCCCTGGTTTGTGGGCGTGCAGTTCCATCCGGAGTTCAAATCCCGTCCCAACCGTGCCCATCCGCTGTTCCGGGACTTCATCGGCGCTGCGAAACAGCACGGTGGAACGATCACATTTTAAGTTTGACTGCCCTGGGAGATCGCTCCCGGGGCAGTTTCTTCTTGCAAGCACCGCCATTCTGGGCTATAATGAAGGAAATCCTGTAAAGTTGAAGGAGGCAATCGTTATGGCGCTTGTCTATTCCCCCGATGAGGAATTTCATCTGAAAATTAAACCCGGCGATGTGGGTCGGTATGTGCTTTTGCCCGGCGATCCCGGCAGATGCGAGAAAATTGCCCTGCATTTTGACGACTATCATCTGGTGGCATACAACCGGGAGTATAAAATCTATACCGGCAGTTTAAACGGCGAAACCGTCAGCGTATGCTCCACGGGCATCGGCGGACCCTCAGCGTCCATTGCCATGGAGGAGCTGGCACACTGCGGCGCGGACACGTTCATCCGCGTTGGCTCCAGCGGCGGCATGGACCCGGATGTTTTAGGCGGTGATGTGGTCATTGCCACCGGCGCCATCCGCATGGAGGGCACCAGCCGGGAATACGCTCCCATGGAATACCCGGCAGTGGCGGATTTTTCTGTCACCGAGGCGCTGCGTGATGCGGCAAAGGCACGGGGCAACCGCTATCATCTGGGTGTGGTGCAGTGCAAGGACGCCTTTTACGGGCAGCACGATCCCGATTCCATGGCAGTGGGCTATGAGCTGAAAAACAAGTGGAACGCCTGGGTAAAGTCCGGCGCAAAGTGCTCGGAGATGGAGTCTGCGGCGCTTTTTATTGTGGGTGCGGTTCGTCGGCTTCGGGTGGGCGCAATTCTCATGGTATTTGCCAATCAGACCCGCCGGGAAATGGGACTGGACGATCCCAAGTGCTACGACACCGAAGAAGCCATTATAACGGCGGTGGATGCCCTGCGGCTGCTCATTGCCCGGGATAAGGGTGACAAGGCATGAAGAAGCGGCAGGTTTGTCAGATGATTGCGGCGCTGGTGAGCATTTGCGCGGTGATCTCGGTGGGCTCCACCGTTGCGGCATTTGTGGCGGCAAGCAAGGCGGGAGCGGAATATCCCATGGGCATGGCGTTTTTGTCTTTGGTCACGATTTTCTGCACGGTGATGATCTGGCGCGGCGTGATGCAGATGGAGAAGTAAACAGAATCAGAAATGAGAGCTGCCGTGAACATTCATGGCAGCTCTTTTTTGTGTTTCGCTGCAATTTTAGTTGCAATTTCTGAAATGAACCGCTATACTGTGCTTTGGCGAAACGCCGGGGCAGCTGCGTGTCCGGTGGCATGCCCTCATTATTGCGCTGTATCCGATGTTCGGAACGGCAGCAGGAGGAATTGAATATGCAAAACAAGAAAAAGACGAATCTTCGGTATCTCATCGAGCTGGCGCTGCTGATGGCGATCCTCTTGATGATGAACATCACGGGTCTGGCGATGATTCCGCTGCCCGGACAGTACGCTTCGATTATGACTGTACCGGTGGCTGTGGGCGCTATGATGCTGGGACCTTTGGCTGGCACCATCCTGGGCACGACCATGGGCTGCATCAGCTTTTATACCGCGGTAAAGACCGGCTTTGCCACCATGACCATGGCTGGCTATTCCGGCGCGACCCTGATTATCCTGAGCCTGGTGAACACCATTGTCACCCGGGCGCTGATGGGCTTCTGCACCGGCTGGGTCTTTAAGGCGATTCAGAAGATCGATAAAACCAAGACCATCTGCTATTACGTAGGCGGTATTGCGGCGCCCCTGCTCAATACCCTGTTTTACATGACGGTGCTGGTGATTGTGTTCCTGAACGCACCGAATATTGCGGCGGTGCTGGGAGAGGACATGCTTTACAAGCTCCAGCACAATGCGGTGCTGTTTGTGGCAGCCTATGTGGGCGTTCAGGCGCTCATTGAGGCGGCAGTGGGCTGCATCATCAGCGGCTCCGTCTGCAAGGTGCTGAAGGTTGCGCTGAAAAAATAAAGGAGCGCTTTACCATGAAAGAAATCGGAATTATGGAGGTTGGCGGCTTCAAGGTGGGGCATGCCCAGAACCTGGACGCCGGAACCGGTATCACGGTGATCCTCCTTGACCATATGAGCCCTGCGGGGCTGGATGTGCGCGGCGGCGGACCTGCCTCCCGGGAGTCCCAGATTCTAAATCCCCTGATGACTGCGGAGGGCATCAATGCGGTGGTGCTTTCCGGCGGCAGCGCATTCGGACTGGATGCAGCCGGCGGCGTGCAGAAGTATCTGGAGGAGCGCGGCGAGGGCTTTGCCGTGGGTCCCATTCGTGTGCCGCTGGTGTGCCAGAGCTGCGTGTTCGATTTGGGCTGCGGGCGCTATGATGTGCGTCCCGATGCCGCCATGGCATATCAGGCGTGTGAAAACGCATCCTATGATGCACCCCAGAGGGGCAATGTAGGCGCGGGCACGGGCTGCACCGTAGGAAAGATCATGGGTCCTGACCGGGCGATGAAAACCGGCTTCGGCACCTATGCGGTGCAGGCTGGAAATATCAAGGTGGGCGCCATGGTGGCGGTCAATGCTGCCGGTGATGTGTATGGCGCCGACGGCAAGGTCATGGCGGGACTGCTCAGCGAGGACCGCAAGACCCTGGGGAGCTCCTTTGATGCCATGATTCAGGGACTGGAGGTCCAGGCAGGGGTCAATACCACCATCGGCTGCGTGGTTACCAATGTGAAGCTGACCAAGGCAAAGCTCTGCAAGGTTGCCGGCATGACTCACAACGGCTATGCCCGGGCGATTCGTCCGGTCCATACCTCCGGCGACGGCGACAGTATCTATGCCGTCAGCACTGGAGCGGTGGAGGGCAGCATGGATGCAGTAGGCGCCCTGGCTGCCTATGCCATGGAGCATGCCATTCGCCGGGCGGCGGAAACTGCCGAGAGCGCTTACGGCTACCTTGCCAGAAAAGATATTCTATAAAATTAAACCCGCTGCGGACAGGCGGACAGGAAATGACATAATATTGAGCGCTGTGCAGTTCAGAAACTGTGCAGCGCTCTTTTTGCATGGTTCGGGCATATTTTGATGGAACCGCAAAAAATGCCCCTTGGTCACAGCGGGGACACATGGTATCATTATGGTATGCCTAGGAGGGATCACCATGGGAGATCGTGTTTTAATTGTAGAGGACGAAACCCGACTGCGGGAGATTTTGTGTGATTATTTTTCGGCGAAGGGTGAGGAGCCGGTGGGCGCGGAAAACGGACAGGCTGCCCTTGATTATCTTCGGGATCACAGCGTTGACGCTGTGCTGCTGGATATTTTAATGCCGGAGCTGGACGGATTTACGGTCTGCCGTGCCGTCCGTAAGCAAAGCAGCGTGCCCATTATCTTTTTGACCGCATTGTCTGACGAGGATGATAAGCTCCGGGGCTATGAGCTGGGCGCGGACGACTATGTGACAAAGCCCTATTCCATGGCGGTGCTCTATGCCAAAACCAAGGCGCTGATTTCCCGGTGCCGGGGGTGCATTGGGGCAAATGGGCAGCTGGAGGCGGCGGGTATTACCCTGAACCTCCATTCCCACCGCGCCAGCATCGGCGGGAAA
>CAJKNS010000074.1 GCA_905201305.1 uncultured Eubacteriales bacterium | reverse complement strand
TATCGGTGATGGTCTTTGCGCCTGTGTTTCTTCGCTGAGCATTACAGTCCGTAGCCGAACCAGCCCCAGACGTGCCAGAACTCTACCTGTCCGGCAAGAATGGCGGAAACGGATCGGTTCCAGCCCAAAAGTCCGGACAGGATCCAAATGAGTCCGGCGGAGAGAAAGCCGTGGAGCAGCTTTCCGAAGAAATAGGTTCGGGTACACAGTCCACTTTGTCCGATGAAGGACAGTACCTGACAGTGTACCGACAGCCCCGCCCAGCCCAGAATGAACGCCGCCATACACATTCGACTGCCAAGAGAAGCTGCCATATCCCGAAGACTCCAGACACCGGAGGTCATTTCAATGGCGCCGGACAGGAGACTTTCCGCCATATCCTGACGCAGACCAAGGCTTCCCAGCAGCGTGGAAAGCAGCATTGCCAGATGGGTGATGACTCCGGTGAGAAACAGCAGACGGATCACCACGGTAAAGAAAATCACAAAGGCGCATATATTCAGCGTAGCAGAAAACGCGCCCTTTACCGCATCAATGAAAATAACCGTGAGACTGCGATCTGATGCGGCAGCCTGGAGGGGGAGACTCTGGGTAACGGTACCATTTCCGTAAAAGCGGAATAGAATGCCCACCAAAACGGATGCGGCAACATGAGCGCCATACAGCCACAGTCCGGCTTTGGAGCTGGAGAAAATACCGGCGCCCACAACCCCGAGAATAAAGGCGGGACCGGAGTTGTTGCAGAAGCTCATCAGTCGTTCGGCTTCGTCCCGGCTGCATTGACCGGATTCGTAGAGGGAAATGGCGGTCCGAGCGCCTACGGGATAGCCGCCGATGATGCCCAGCAAAAACGCCCCGGCGCAGCAGCCGCTCACCCGAAACAGCGGCGCCATCAGGGGCTGCATCAGCTTTCCCAGTGCGCCGATCATCCCCAGCTCCACGCACAGGGTAGACAGAACGAAAAAGGGAAACAGCGACGGCAGAATCACGTTGAGACACAGCTGCACACCGTCTCCCGCGGCCGCCACGGATTGTTTCGGAAACAGCAGCAGGGATAATACCATCAGGGCTACCCCAAGGGAAAAAACGCCGTCCCGGAACCTGGGACGCCAAAGAATCCGGCTCATCTCATCACCTCAAAAAAGGATATGCGGCGGGGTGATGAAACTTGCCTAAGCGGCATAGGCTTCTTTGGGGGGTGTTGGCATGGCAGCAGGTCCAAAGCAGCAGCTACAGCGGGGCGTGGAGAGAATCAGCCTGCCCAGTCAGGTGCTGGGGGCGTCCATGGTGGAAATCACCGGCGGCAGACAGATTTTGCTCACCGGGCAAAAGGGCATTCGGCTCTATAGCAGGGAAGAGATGATTGTGGATCTGGCGGACTGTGCCGTCAGAATTCAGGGAACGGATTTAGGGATTGTGACCATGACCGGGCAAGAGCTTTTGATTCGTGGAAATCTTCAGGTTTTGGAGTATATTCGATGACCGGACCGCGACTTTTGGGACTTCGGGGTACCATCACCCTTCGAATCACCGGAGCCTGTCCGGAGGAATTCCTGATGAGGCTGGTTCGGTGCGATGTCCGATTCCGGGACTACCGAAAGGAGGACGAGCTGACGGCGACTCTGGTGATTCCCGCTGAGAAAATCTCCGTTGCCAGAGCAGCGGCAAAAAAGACCATGTGCCAAATCGAGGTGGCAGAGGTATCCGGGCTGATTCCCGGCATTCGCGCCATGGGACTGAGAATCCTGATGCCCATTTGGCTGCTGCTGCTGACCTTTGCGGTGTTCTGGCTCCAGGGGCATATGCTGTTTTTTGAGATAGAGGGCAACAGCACTCTGCCGGATCGTGTGATATTGGAGGCACTGGAGCAGTGCGGTGTGGGGTTTTTTATGCCGGAGGAGCAGGTGAACCTGAATCTGCTGAAAAACCAGATGATCTCCCGGCTGCCGCAGCTGAGCTTTCTTACCATCAATCATCGGGGAGCAATCGCCCAGGTGGTGGTGCGGGAACGGGAGGAGAAGCCGATTTTGGCGGAAAGCGCGGCGCCTGCCAATATACTGGCGTCCAAGGACGGTCTGATTACCTCCGTAACGGCAACCGGCGGCACGGCAATGATCCGTCCCGGGGATTTTGTCACAAAGGGGCAGCTGATGATCTCCGGCGTAACAAATCTGGACAAGACGCTGATGGTGTCCCGGGCGGAGGGGGAGGTCTATGCCCGAACCTGGAACGCTCTGGATGCGGTGATTGCGGACGAATTGACATATAAGCAGAGAACCGGACGAGAAACCAGGGTTTTTGCGGTAACTTTCGGCAAAAAGAAGATAAATTTCTATAAAACCAGTGGAATTTCCTATGGCAACTATGATAAAATGACCACAGAAAAACCACTGACATTGCCGGGAGGCTACACCCTTCCGGTGTGCCTTACCATCACGGTGTTTCGGGAATATACCGTCAGCGCTCAGCCGGTGGAGCAGCCCCAGGTGCAGCCGCTGCTGGAGCAGTGCGTCCGGCAGCAGCTGCTCGGCACGATGACTGCGGGAAAAATTCAGAGTATGTCGGCATCGGTGCGGCGGGAAAAGGGCTGCTATCGGCTTATGGGCACGGCAGAATGTCAGGAAGAAATCGGCACAGTGGCCGAAATCAAGGATTGAAGGGTAGAGTCTATGGCAGAACAGAACATTCAGGCGGAACGGATGGAGCAGATTATCAACGTATTCGGTTCGCTGGACGAAAATATCAGGATCATCGAACAGGAGTTTGATGTGAAAATCATCAACCGGGATACGGAGCTGAAGGTCAGCGGTGAGGACGAGAATGTACAGATGGCTTCCCGGGTCCTGGAAGGGCTGATTCAGCTTGCTGCCAAGGGAGAAGCCATTGGTGAGCAGAACGTGCGCTATGTGATCTCACTGGTTCGGGAGGGGCAGGAACAGAAAATCTCTGAGCTCACCAAGGACGTTATCTGCATCACTGCCAAGGGCAAGCCCATTAAAGCCAAAACCCTGGGACAGCAGCAGTATATGAAGGCAATTGAAGGGAACACCATCACCTTGGGCGTGGGACCTGCGGGTACCGGTAAAACCTATTTGGCGGTGGCAGCGGCAGTGGCAGCCTTCCGTGCCAGAGAGGTCAACCGGATCATTCTCACCCGTCCCGCGGTAGAGGCAGGGGAGCGGCTGGGCTTTTTGCCGGGGGATATGCAGAACAAGGTGGACCCCTATCTCCGCCCCCTTTACGATGCGCTGTTTGAAATGCTGGGCACCGAGAGCTATAATAAATATTTGGAAAAGGGCAATATCGAGGTTGCGCCGCTGGCATACATGCGCGGACGAACTTTGGACGACAGCTTTATTATTCTGGATGAGGCGCAGAACACCACCCGGGAGCAGATGAAAATGTTCCTGACCCGGCTGGGCTTTGGCTCAAAAATCGTCATCACCGGCGACGTGACCCAGATCGATTTGCCCGGCGATAAGGTCAGCGGCCTGAAGGATGCCATTCGTGTGCTGGACGGCGTGGAGGACATTGCCATTTGCCGGCTCACTGCCCAGGACGTGGTGCGCCATGTGCTGGTACAGCGCATCATCACCGCCTATGAAAAGGCGGAAGCCAAGCGAGAAAAAGCCCCTCAGGGGAGAACCTATAAAAGGACGTATCAAAAATGAAACATCAAATTTCCGTGCATTCCGACATCCCGCATATCAATACCCCGGCATTGACCGCGCACATTAAGCGCTGCATTCGGGGTGCGCTGGATCAGGAGGGGGTTACGGTCCCCTGTGAAATCAATGTGCTGCTCACCGATAATGCAGGCATTCGTGAAATCAATCGGGACCTGAGAGATGTGGACCGGGAGACGGACGTGCTGTCCTTCCCAATGTTTGAATTCACGCCCGGAGCGTTTCCGGAGGATGTAACAGACCTGCTGGACCCCGGCTCCAGTTTGCTTCCCTTGGGAGATATGGCGCTGTCTGTGGAGAAAATCAAATCCCAGGCAGAGGAATTTGGACACAGTCAGGAGCGGGAGATCGGCTATTTAACCGTCCATTCCGTACTGCACCTTCTGGGCTATGACCATCTGGATGAGGGACCCATGAAAAAGCAGATGCGCGCCCGGGAGGACGCCATTATGGAATACCTGAATATCCCGCGATAGGAGAACACCATGGAGGAAGGGAAAAAGCTGCTCTGCTCCTTTGGATATGCCTTTCGGGGGATTGGCTGGGCGATTCGAACCCAAAGAAATCTGCGGATTCATCTGGTGGCGACGGTCTATGTGCTGCTGTTTGCGTGGATGATGAAGCTTTCGGCGGTGCATCTCTGCCTGGAGCTGCTGTGCTGCATGCTGGTAATCTCGTTGGAGCTGGTGAATTCCGCATTGGAGCGAATCTGCGACGGAATAACCCGGGAACAAAGACCCTGGATTCGGGATGCCAAGGATGCGGCAGCAGGGGCAGTGCTGATTGCTGCCATCGGCTCCGTGGTTTTGGCGCTGATAATCTTTTTTCACGGCGGGTATCTCAGCCAACTGCAAAAGACCCTTGCAGAATACCCGCTTTCATGGATTACTGCAATTCTAATGATTCCCATCGGCGGAACGTTTGTTTTCCTGCCAACAAAGAAATAACGGAATAAGGGCAGCACCACATAAGCTGCCAGAATTCAAAGACGTATCTACGTAGTATTGCTTAAGAAAAAGTGAGGAAACGCTTATGAATATCACAAAATCCGCAATGGTGACCATCGCAGGTCGTCCCAATGTGGGAAAGTCCACCCTGACCAATGCACTGGCGGGGGAGAAGATCGCCATTGTATCCAATAAGCCCCAGACCACCCGCAACCGGATTTCTGCCGTGGTAAACCGGGACGATACTCAGATTGTATTTATGGATACCCCGGGCTATCATAAGGCGCGGAACAAGCTGGGGGATTATATGGACAACGTGGTAAAGGAAAGCATCACGGATGTGGATGCCATTTTGCTGCTGGTGGAGCCCATTGCATCGGTGGGTACCCAGGAGTCCATTCTCATTGACAGCATGAAGGACGCAAAAATCCCTGTGATTCTGGTCATCAATAAGATTGACACGCTGGAAAATAAAGAGCAGCTGTTCCCGGTGATTGCCGCCTACTCTCAGGCGATGGACTTTGCCGCCATTGTGCCCATTTCCGCAAGAAACCGCGAGGGGATTGACGAGCTGTTTGACGAGGTAAAAAAGTATGCAGCCCCCGGACCCCAGCTGTTTCCGGACGGCATGGTGACCGATCAGCCGGAAAAGCAGGTGATGGCGGAGATCATCCGGGAAAAGCTCCTTTGGTGTCTGGATCGTGAGGTGCCTCACGGTACCGCAGTGGAGATTGAGAAGTTTTCCGAGCGGGAGGACTCCGGGATCATCGACATTGAAGCGGTGATTTATTGCGAAAAGGCAAGCCATAAGGGCATTATCATCGGCAAAAACGGCGCCATGCTGAAAAAAATCAGCACCATGGCGCGGAATGACTGCGAAAAGTTCATGGGCACCAAGGTATACCTTCGCTGCTGGGTGAAGGTCAAGGAGAATTGGCGGGACAGCGACTTCCTGCTGAAGAATTTCGGTTATCGGGACCAATAACTGCCGGGTATGGGACGAGTCCCAGGGCAGATACTATATGCGGAGGAAATAGCAATGGATCTGGAGAAATTATGGGCGGCGTTTCAGGCATCGGGCGCCCCTGAGGATTATCTGAGCTATGCCAAAGCTGCGCATCCGTCGGAAGCCTGACCGGCGCAGCCTACATAGATACGATGTTTTATACCACAAAGGGTCTGATTCTGCGGGAAACCCAGTATAAGGACAATGATAAGCTGCTGGACGTGCTCACGGGGGATATGGGACGGATTACCGTCAAAGCCCGGGGAGTCCGGCGAAAGAACAGCCCGCTTCGCAGCGGCTGTCAGCTGCTTTGCTACAGTGAGCTGACGCTGTTTGAGAAAAACGGCTTTTATACCGTCAACGAAGCGGAGCCACTGGAAATGTTCATGGGACTGCGGACGGACATTGAGCTTTTAGCCCTGGGCTCCTATTTTGCCCAGCTGCTCTCCTGTGTATCCGATCAGGACCAGGTGAGTCCGGAGCTTTTGTCTCTGGGGCTCAATAGCCTGTATGCCCTGGACAAGCTGAAAAAGTCACAGGTACTGGTAAAGGCAGCCTTTGAACTGCGGCTGATGGCGCTGGCAGGCTATTATCCCGAGCTGTCCGGCTGCGCTGCCTGCGGCGAGGAGGGGACGCGCTTTTTCTGCTTTCAGGAGGGCGGACTGCTCTGTGAGGACTGCCGGAGAAATATGCCGCTGGCGGAGGGCGTGGAGCTGAGCCAGGGGGTACTGGACGCCATGGGGCACATTCTCCACTGTCCTGCCAAGCGGCTGTTTTCCTTTACCCTGCCGGATCAGCAACTGAAAGAGCTGGGAGATGTGACTGAGCGGTATCTGATCTGCCAGCTGGACCAGAGCTTTTATGCCCTGGATTTTTACAAACGATTGTTTCTGTAACACCCCAGACGCTTCCTGCGAATTGCGCGGTGTTACCTTTACCACAATATGAGGAATGAATCATGAACGAGCTATATGAAAAATCACTGCATACCCTGGAGCTGGACCGGGTTCTGGGGATGCTGTCGGAGTGCTGCATTACTCCGGAAGGAAAGAAGCGGGCGCTGAAATTGCTGCCCACCTCGGATGCAGAGGAGGTCACCAGGCTTTTGAAGGAAACCTCCGACGCCTGCCATATGGTGGAGCTCAAGGGCAATCCGGCGTTTCGGGATGTCAAGGATGTAAAGCCGTCTCTGGAGCGGGCGGACCGCGGCGGAAGTCTGAATACCGTTGAGCTGCTTCGGATTGCGGGGGTGCTTCGGGGGACCCGCGGCGTCAAGGCATACGGCGAAGGAGACGGCATTGAAACCGGCTCCCTGGACGGCTATTTCTGGGCGCTGACCCCCAATCGCTTTTTGGAGGATAAAATCACCAACGCCATTATCAGCGAGGAGGAAATTGCCGATAGCGCCAGCCCAGCCCTGAACGACATCCGGCGGCATATGCGCCAGACCGGAGCAAAGGTTCGGGAGAGCCTGCAAAAGATCATCTCATCTCCCAGCTATTCCAAATACCTGCGGGAGCCCATTATCACCATGCGGGGGGACCGCTATGTGGTGCCGGTGCGCAGCGAGTATAAAAACTCCATTCCCGGCATGGTCCACGATGTCTCCTCCAGCGGCGGTACATTTTTTGTGGAGCCCATGCAGGCGGTGCAGGCGAATAATGAGCTGCGGGAGCTGCTGATTAAAGAAAAGAAGGAAATTGAACGAATTTTGGCGGAGCTGTCTGCCGAAGCGGCAGCCCATCGGGAAACCATTGCCCAGAGCTATGATAATCTGGTGGCACTGGATCTGATTTTTGCCAAAGCAAGGCTCAGCTACAGCATGAAAGCCATGGAGCCCAAGGTCAACACCCAGGGCAAGGTAGTGCTGAACCGGGCGCGGCATCCGCTGATCGACAAAAAGGCTGTGGTGCCTATTACCGTACGGCTGGGGGACGATTTCGATACTCTGGTGATTACCGGACCCAATACCGGCGGTAAAACCGTTACCCTGAAAACTCTGGGACTTTTGACCCTGATGGCGGAATGCGGTCTGCATATTCCGGTGGCGGATGACAGCTGCATTTCCACCTTTGAAACGGTGTTTGCGGACATCGGCGACGAGCAGAGCATCGAGCAGTCCCTTTCTACGTTCTCCTCTCATATGAAGAATATCGTGGAGATTACCGAGCATTGCGATGACCGGAGCCTGGTGCTGTTTGACGAGCTGGGCGCCGGAACGGATCCTGCCGAGGGTGCGGCTCTGGCTGTGGCAGTGATTGAATTCTGCCGAAAGCTGGGGGCAAAGGTGGCTGCCACCACCCATTACGGCGAGATGAAGCTCTATGCCATGCGCACGGAGGGCGTTATCAATGCCTCCTGTGAGTTTGACGTGGAAACCCTGCGTCCTACCTATCGGCTGCTGATCGGTATTCCCGGAAAGTCCAATGCCTTTGCCATTTCCAAGCGGCTGGGACTCAGCGAGGTCATTATTGACGACGCCCGGAGTCTGGTCAGCGAGAATGACGTAAACTTTGAGGATGTGCTGTCACAGCTGGAGGCACAGCGCCAGGCGATGGAACAGGCGAGAATTCAGGCGGAGCAGCTGAAGCTGGAGGTGGAAAAAACCAAACAGCAGTCCGAGGCATATAATCTGGAGATCAAGAAGGAACGGGATAAGGCAGTTGCCAAGGCGAGAAAGGAAGCCCAGACAATCATTGACGACGCCCGCCGTTCTGTAAATATCGCCATGGATGAGATCAAGCAGATGAAAAAGCAGCTCAAGGATGCGGGCGCAGTGGAGGACTTCAACCAGCGTCAGGCAGAGCTGCGCCGGGGACTCAATACCGCAGAGGACAAGCTCAGTCAGAAGGCACCCCAGGAAACGGAGAAAAAGGTATCCGCCCGTCCGCCGAAGCAGGGGGACACGGTGGAGCTGTTAAAGCTGGGCACCAGAGCTACGGTGCTGTCTGTGAACAAGGACGGTACGCTTCAAATTCAGGCGGGCATTATGAAGCTGAATGTCAAGCCCCAGGAGGTTTATGTGCTGCCGCAGCAGGATACCCAGAATACCGTGAAGAAGTTTGTGGAAAAGGCGAATCGCCAGCTGCGGAATCTTGCCACCTCGTCGGAGGTGGATCTCCGGGGTATGACTGCCGACGAAGCCATTTCCGTGCTGGACCGTTTTTTGGACGATGCCCTGCTTGCCAAGCTGCCCTCCATTCGCGTGATCCACGGAAAGGGCACCGGCGTGCTGAGAAAAGCGGTGCAGCAGCACCTGAAGCGGAATCCCAGAATCAAATCCGTGCGCCTGGGCGTCTATGGCGAGGGCGAGGACGGCGTGACCATTGCCGAGCTGGACGTCTGAAAAGTCGAATGAGATTGGACAGAAACATCAAATTGTAAAAATTGCGATACAAATCATTGACGATTTCCGGAATGTCTGCTATGATAAAGGAAACCGGCAAGTATGCCAGCGCATTTAGGGAGTGAATGTTTATGTATACCAAGACTGCTGTTGTCAATAATCAGGTTGGGCTCCATGCCCGTCCTGCCACATTCTTCATCCAGAAAGCGAATGAGTTTAAAAGTTCCATCTGGGTTGAGGTAGAGGAACGCCGGGTCAATGCAAAGAGCCTGCTGGGCGTCCTGTCTCTGGGAATCGTCAAGGGTACTGAGATCACGCTGATCGCCAACGGCCCCGATGAGGAAGAGGCTGTCGAAGCTCTCGCCGCTCTGCTGGCATCTGATTTCGGCAAGTAATTCTGCATCCAATGCCCCATGGCCGCATATGTGGTCATGGGGCATTTCGGCATTTCATTTTGAAAGGAGGGCAGTGCCTTGGAGGTTCTGACCCCAAAAGAATTAAAGGATAAGGTCCTGTCGCTGCCCTACCAGCCCGGCGTTTATCTGATGAAGGATAAAACCGGGACAATTATTTATGTCGGTAAGGCGAAAAAGCTCAAAAACCGGGTGAGTCAGTATTTTCAGGATTCCTCTGCCCATAATGCAAAGACCCGGCTGATGGTCAGCCATATTGCTAACTTTGATTATATTGTGGCAGGCTCGGAATTTGAAGCGCTGGTGCTGGAATGCAGTCTCATTAAACGGCATCAGCCCAAATATAATATTCTGCTGAAGGATGATAAGGGCTATCCCTATATCCGGGTGGACCTGCACGAGGCTTATCCCACGTTTTCCATGGTTGGACGGCGGGAGAGCGACGGCGCACGGTATTTCGGACCCTATGGCGG
>CAJKNS010000073.1 GCA_905201305.1 uncultured Eubacteriales bacterium | reverse complement strand
CAAATTGCGTCGGCAGAGCAGCCGGAGTCAGTACCAAGCGCGGCACCGTCGGCATGGGGTGTTCAGAAGGAGAGCAATCCGGCATCAGTGTCCGGCGCTGAGATAGAGTCGGCAGCAGCTACTTCTGTGACGCCTGCCGCAACACCCACACCCACACCGCTGCCGGAATCTCTGACAGAATCCGTGGCAGCGGGACCGCGGGTGGTGGCAGACGGCGTAACGCTCGGCAGCTTGAAGCTGGGGGACCATACCTATGTGAAGCTGGAGGAGCTGGCGAAGGTTTATCCCTGGCTGACGCTGACAGAGGATATGGATGGGACCAGTCTTACGGCGTATGACGGAACGGCAATTTCCCTGGACTTTGTGGAAACCGACGGTTCGGCGATGCTGCCGGAGTCGGGAGAAATTGGCGTGCATTTTGTGGGACAGCAGGAGGAATATTGGATTCCCCTTCGAATGGTTGCCCAGCAGGCGGGGCTGTATCTCCTATGGGACGACAGCACCTACACGGCGTATGTAACGAAAATGCCGGGTACCGATCAGATTGCACAGGGAAGGTCGGTGCCGATTTGGATGTATCACGAGGTGGGTGACAACCTCTGGGGCATCGAATCCCTGTTCGTTTCTCCCAGCAATATGCGGGAGCAGCTGCAATATTTGCAGGACAACGGCTATCAGACCATTTTCTTCTCGGATCTGACCCATCTGGAGGATTATGATAAGCCGGTGATTCTGACCTTTGACGACGGATATATCGGCACGTATACCGAGCTGTTCCCGCTGCTGAAGGAATTCAATATGAAAGCAACCGTATTTGTAGTTACCACGTCGCTGGGAACGGAGCATGATATCAACAACGAGCAGGCAAAGGAAATGAGCGATTCCGGTTTTGTGGAGATCCAGAGTCATACGGTGAATCATAATGAACTCGCCAAACTGGGGGCGGAGGAGCAGGAGAATGAGCTGCGGCAGTCTCAGCTGGATATTGCCCAGGTCACCGGCAAAATCCCCTATGTCCTGTCCTATCCCGCCGGCAGCTATAACAATACCACCATTGAGCTGGCAAAGAAATACTACGACTTTGCGATCATTGCCAACGGCGGAAAATGGACCACCGACGGCAATTATTATACCATTCCTCGCCTCTACGCCGCCAGAACCACCACCATAGACACCTACGGCAGTGCCATGAAATGACAATTTTTCGGTGCAGATGTATTCTTTATGTCAAATTGTGTTGAATGAATTGACAATTGTTTAGAACGATGCTATGATAATGTTCACAATATCTTCACAAAACCAACATAAAGGAGCACGATGCCATGGCAATCATGATGAAATCAGCCCACAGGGCGGAGGGCGCCGAACAGCCTGCCATAAAATTGGGCATGTTCCGGATTCGAATCCCCTTTGTCCATGCCCCCTGGGAGCTGCCGGAAATGATCCAGGCAATGGTGGTGTTTGTAACCGGCGTATCTGCGGTGGCGTATTTGCAGGACATTTTTGGACTGCCCTTCTCCGTGGCGCTGTCCATTGTCTGTATTCACGAACTGCTGTATGTATTTCAAAATATCGTAGGCGATCCCATTGTGGGCGGCTGGATTACCCCGGCAATTCCACTGGTTACAACGTGGCTGCTGTCCTTCCAGAATACCACGGAACGGATTCAGGCGCTGGTGATGCTGCAGCTGATTTTGGGACTCTTGTATTTGGTTCTTGGCATCACGGGGCTTGCCTCCAAGCTGGTGCACAAGGTTCCAGTGTCGGTAAAGGCGGGCATTCTCATTGGCGCGGGCTTTTCCGCAGTCATCGGAAAATATGGCTTTGCAGCGGTGGAAAGCGGCGGCGTGGGCTTTTATGGCTCTCCCATCAGCTTTTCCGTGGGCGTTTTGGCAGCGCTGTTCCTGCTGTTTTCCCTGGGCTTCAACCGGCAGAAAAACAAGCCAGGCCATAAGTTCATCAAGTTTCTGGCAAAGTGCGGCTTTGTGCCGGCGCTGCTGCTGGCATATATTGTAGGAATGCTGGCAGGTGAAATTTCCACGCCGGTGAATGTGCTGTCTGACGGCGTCATCTTCAACCCCATTCCCGGACTGAAATATGTACTGGGCAACTTCTGCCTGACGGCATTGGGGCTGCCCTCCTGGCATGTGATCTCCTCTGCGGCTGTGATGGCGGTGGTGGCATATATCATCTCCTTTGGCGATATTGTCACCGGAACGGAGTTCCTGGAGGACGCCAAGCAGTATCGCCCGGATGAGGACGTCAAGGTGAATCCCAATCTCACCAATATCTGCTGCGGCGTCAGAAACATTCTGCAAAGCCTGTTTTTCCCCACGGTCACCCTGTCTGGTCCCCTCTGGTCTGCAATGATGGTAACCATCTGTGAGCGGTATAAGACCGGCAAGGAGAATATGTATTCCTTCTTTGGCGGCTGCATTACGTTTAACGTGGCAAAATGGGTTTGCTGTCTGATCCTGCCGCTGGTGGCGCTGATTCGTCCGATTCTTCCCTTGTCCATGAGTTTGACGCTGATGATCCAGGCATTTGGCTGCTTCTATGTGGCGCTTGGACTGTGCAAAAACAATACCCAGCGGGGTGTTGCGGGTCTGATTGGCGGCGTGCTTGCCATTACCAATCCCCAGACCGGTCTGCTGGTTGGCATTGTGATCTCCTTTATCTGCGAATGGCTGCTGACTCGAGATTTCGGCAGCAAAAAGGAAGCGGAGGAAGCGCCCGAATCGGTTCAGAAAGATGCATAACATTGCACCCCGGGATCGTTTGATACGATCCCGGGGTGCTTTCCTGTGCTGGAGGAAGCGCAGCGCATGGAACATTTATAATCCATTTAAAATTTCTGTAAGTAGATTGCATTTTGTACAAAAGTAGTGTATGATGTTGGTCGATTGACAGCGGAGCTGCGGCTGTGCGGTCAGAAAACAGGAGGATAACCGATGAAATCCAACAATCAGGAAAAGTCCCTGGCTGTGCTATCTCTGCGTGCGGGCATTGTAACCGTTCTGGTGCTGGTGGCGCTGACCGTACTGCTGAAAACCGGCGTTATTGCACGGGAGCAGGATGTGCCTGCAAAAACGGTAGAAGCCCTCAATGGCATTGTGCAGGAGACGGTAGTGGAATAACCAGGAAGAAATAAAAAGCATACGAATGCGGAATGTCGCGTTCGTATGCTTCTTTTTTGCGGCGCTACAGTGCGGCAAGCACCTCATGGAGCAGCCGGTCTGTGCCTGCCATAATGGTCTTAATTTCCTCCGGCGCGGCATTGTCATAGTGGATGCCGCAGACCACGCAGCAGCGCTGACGGGCGGTGTCTGCAATGGCTTTGGACCAGGGCACCGTGACAAATTGCTCCTTATGCCCGGGCAGAGTCATGGTTTCCGGCTCAGCATCCGGATCGCAGACGGAAACCGCGCCAATGTGCCCCTTGTCGCCGCCGGTGAGCAGCACATGGATGCCATCGTCCAGCGCTGTTACGGTGCAGAGAATTCGGCGGTTGAGAATCGTCTGTTCCAGCGTCATAGCGGCATCCCTGTCCATTCCGGCACGCAGTCCAAATGAAACCGGGACAGCACCTTCTTTGCCACCTGGCGGTTGACGTCCTCGATGGTTTTGGGATGGTTATAGTAGGCGGGCACCGGGGGGATGATATCCGCCCCCAGCTCGCTGGCAGTGGTCAGATTCCTGAGATGCAGGGTGCTAAGGGGGCATTCTCTGGGCACCAGCACCAGAGAACGACGCTCCTTTATGGTGACGTCGGCGGCACGGAGCAGCAGGGTGTCGCAGTAGCCGCTGACCACGCCTGCCAGAGTTTTCATGCTGCACGGAATAATCACCATGCCAAGGGTCTGAAAGCTCCCACTGGCAGGTCCTGCGCCGTAATCCTGATTGTCATAGAGACAGGTGCACAGACCCTGCAAATCGTTGCGGGTAAGTCCTGCTTCGTGAGTCAAAGTTAATTCGCCGCAGTGGGACAGAATCACATGGGACTCCACCTGGGGGATGCTTTTAAGCTGTTGGAGCAGCTCCAATGCCAAGGGCGCGCCGGATGCGCCGGTGATGCCAATGAGCAGTCGTTTTGTGGTCATGGCAGGCTCCTCAGGAGAAGTCGAAGTCCGGCAGCCAATGCTTGGGGTCTACCTCCAGAAATTCGGCGCGCTGGAACCGGTCCTTCAAATGGAACGGAACGGTGCAGTCAAAAATGGTCTTGCAGCTGACGCCAATATCCGGGATGGAGGGAGAATAGGCGGGATTGGAGCTGGGGTCCAGAGGATGGCAGCGCACGCCGGGAATGGTGACAATGTCCCGATCTCCCTGGAATCGGGTATTCATTGCCCAAAGCACGTCCTGACTGTCGAAAATGTCCACATCCTCATCCACCAGAATCACATGCTTGAGCTCCGGAAATGCGGAAAATGCCAGCAGTGCTGCCTGACGCTGCTTCCCCTCGTCGGTGTGGACGGTTTTCCGGCACTGGAGCACCGCCATGTATTTTCCGCCGCCGGAGGGATGGGCATAGACATTGGTGACCTTTCCCGGCAGGGCTTTTTCAATCAGGTTATAAATACTTGCTTCAGTGGGGATACCTGCCAGGTTTACGTGCTCCTCGGAGGGACCGATGACCGTCTGCATAATGGGGTTCTTCCGGGTGGTGACGGCTTTGACCTTGATGAGCCAGCATTCGCTGGAAGCGCGTCCGTTATAGCCCGGGAATTCCGGCATGGCGTAGCCGGTGTGGGAATTCTGATCCTCCACCACCCGAACGCCGGGCTGAATTTCGCCCTCAATGACATATTCGGCGTTGGCAATGCAGTTTTCTTCGATGGAAATGCACTTGTGCAGCACCACAGGGGTGTTCCGAATGGCACCGGCAATGGACAGCTCATTAAAGCCCAGAGGCGTTGTGGGCGGCTCAAAGCAGGAGCCGACTTCAATGGCGGGGTCCACGCCGATGGAAATGGAGATGGGCAGCGGACGACCCAGTTCGGTTGCCCGCTCTGCCATGGCGCCGATGTGCCGGGCGCCGGGCATCAGGAAAATGGACAGCTCGTCCTTGCTTTGAATGCACATTCGGTGGATGGTGACGTCACTGAGCCCGGTGTCGGGATGGGTGGCATAGCACATGCCCATGGTAATATAGGGACCGGCGTCCTTCGGTGTGTTGGTGGGAGCGGGAATCAGACGATACAGGTCGAAATCCGGATCCGTTGCCAGATGAACAAGCTCCTGGCAGGGAGCAGGCTCTTCTGTCACCACCGGCTGAATGGGGTTCTGCGCGCAGCGGCACAGGAGTTTTCCCACATCCTCCTTGGTGGTGCCCAGCAGCTTTGCCACCCGCTGACGGTTTGCCAGCAGGCCAATGAGCACCCGGGCGTCGGGATGACCCTTTACGTTGTTAAACATCATAGCAGGACCGCCGACCTTGGTGGGGCGCATGACGGTGCCGCCTGCACCCACATAGCGGTAGACACCCGAAAGCTCAGCGGCAGGATCGACTTCCACATCGGTGGATACCAGTTGACCGGGCATATCCTCCAGCAGCTTCAGTGCGCTGCGAAGATCGTGAACTTGCATAATATCACTCCAAACAAATGGTTTTCTATGAGGGCAATACCGCACAAATCGCCAAGAGAGTCTGACGAGAGATTTTGCGTCAGAAAAAGGTGTAAAGCCGCAGGAATACTTTGTGTATTTCAAGGTTTTACTAACGTATTTCTGGCGGAAAAGATCCGTCAGAATCCGCAGACGTATTTGTGCGGTGTTGCCTGAGATTTGGAATCAGAACATACGTTCGTGGTTATTGTATCAGTCGCCGGGATTTCGTGCAATTCTGTTTTGCGGGGAATCCATTCCCGGCGGGAATATCGCTAGGAGGGCAGAGATTGGACGAATTCCCAGAAGCTCTGGGCATAACGGCTGGAATGAACGCCTTTTTGACGGACCAGACAGATGGTGCTCTCTACCCGCGGAGTGATGTCAACGGTGACAACATTTTGCAGGTGGACATAGTCGGTATGCCGCTGCATCAGCAGTGCAACGCCCATGTTTTGCGCTGCCAGTCCCACAATATTCTCAGGACGATGCCCGGTATAGACAAAGTTCGGCTCAAAGCCCGCCTGATGGCAAAGCTGGGTGCAGAGGTCATACAGTCCCGTGCGCTGGTCCAGACATAAGAGCGGCTGATCCTTGCAGTCCTCCAACTGTAATGCGGCGGATTTTGCCAGAGGGTGCGTCTCATGCATCACGGCAACCAAATGATCCTGGGCAAAGGGGAGATACTCCATATCCGCTGCGCCGGAACCGGCACGGCGGGTAAAGGCAAGCTCACAGCGACCGTCACGGAGCATGGCGTCCAGATCGTGCTGCTCGCATTCCGCCACATCCAGGGTGATTTGCGGGTACTGCTGCTGAAATTTTGCCAAAACGCCGGTGATGTTGTATTGCGCCATCACCGGAATGGAGGCAATGGTGAGAATATGCCGGTCCTTACGGCTCTCTTTGGCGGCAGCCACCCGGATTTTATTTCCCAGAGAGAAAATTTCCGCTGCCATGGGGAGAATCTGCGCACCGGCGGGAGAAAGAGATACATTCCGGGAATTGCGGGTGAGCAGCGGCGTGTCCAGCTCCCGTTCCAAAGCGGCAATGTGCTTGGACAGGGCGGATTGGGAGATACAAAGCTCCTCGGCAGCCCGGGAAAAGCTGCCCAGATTGGCTATGACGGTGAATTCGTGCAGGTATTCGATTTCCATAGATGAAACCTCCCAGCAAAGGCTTTTTATTATCTTACGAAATGGGAAAGCGGCTGTCAAGAAAAATACCTGCTGCCCGAAGAAGAGCAGCAGGTATCAAGACTAGACTTTAGAATCCGGGAGGGGGACCGCCAGGTCCGCCGCCGGGACCACCACCGGGTCCGCCAAAGCCGCCCGGACCACCCCCAAAGCCGCCGGAACCGAGGGCGGTGATGGTGTCGGTGAGCTTGGCTTCCACAGAGGTATCGCCGCAGGTAAGGGTGTAGGTTTCGCCCACCTGCATGTCTGGTGTGGAGATCACCACGCTGTTAAAGCTCTTTGCCATCTCTGCTTCGAACAGAACCTTGCCATTTGCACTGGCAAGGGTGACGGTGGTGCCGCCCTCAAAGGTTTCGTCAAAGTTATAGAGCAGAGAGCATTGGGTGGAGGAGCTGTCAAAATTCTGCGCCATGCCCGATGCACCGCAGACAATCAGCGTGCCGCCGGTGATCTGACCGGTGGTGGTGTAGTCCAGCGCACCGTTCATGGAGTCCTCGGGACCGGAGACGATGACTGTGCCGTCCTCCATAAAGAACGCGCCGTTGGAATCCAGACCGTCGCCGCCTGCATCTACAGTCAGGGTGCCGCCGGTAATCAGAATGTAATAGCTGGCATCCTCCAGGGTTTCAGAGGTCCCCTCGCCGCCCGGAGGTCCCATGAACGCAAAGTCGGTATCCGCGGAGCTGCCGCCTGCCGCGTTGAGCCCATCGTCGGAAGCCACCAGAGAGATATCGCCGCCGCTGATGGTGATGAATACAGCCTCCAGACCCTCATAGCTCTGAGTGATGTTGATGGTGGCGCCGCTGTAAATTACAAGAGTATCGTTGGAGTGAATGCCGTCGTCGCCGGAGGCAATGGTCAGATTGGAGCCATAGCGAATCTCCAGAGCGCCGCCGCAGTGGAGACCATCGTCCATGCAGTCCAGGGTGATGGTATTGCCGGCGGTGCTGCCTTCGATATACATGTTGCCGCCAGACTTGAGACCCTTGGCACTGGAGCTGGTTTCCTCGGTGGAATCCTCCTGGGTGTCAAACCAGCCCGGGAAGCCGAATTCCTCCACATGCTCCGGGGCATTGGCTGCACCGCCGCCGGTGGTGATATCCAGGGTGACGCCTTCCGATACGTTCAGATCATTCCCTGCCTGTACGCCGTCGCACTGGGCGGTAATCGTAACGGTGGGCGCATCAAAGGCGGGACTGCCAAAGTAAATGTCGGTACCGGCGTGGAGTCCGTCATCCTGCGCGTCAACGGTCAGACTGCCGCTCGAAACATACAGTGCGGTTTCTGCGTTGATGCCGTGCTTTCTGGCGGTGATGGAAACGGTGCCGCCGCTGATGGAAACATCCCCCAGGCTGGCGTCTTTTTTGTTGGTGGACTGAATGCCGTCTTCGCCTGCGGTAATGGTGAGATTCACGTCATCCGCAATGGAAACCCGGTCCTTGCCCTTAACGCCGTCTCCGGCAGAGAGAATGTCATAGGTGCCGTCGCTGTCAAAATACACGGAGTCCTTTCCATGGACTGCCATGTTATAGTTGCCCTCCACGGTCAGCTTGCCGGAGCCGGTAAAGCGCAGGTCAGCCTTGGAGAAAATTGCAGCGTCCGGCTCATCCTCGCCCTCGTCCAGAACGTAAACTTCGCCGTCAGAGATGTAGTTCTCGGTGCCGTCTGCCAGCATGACCACTGCGGTGGACGCTTCCTTTACATAAATCGGTGCGCTGTTGGAGCAGGTGATGGAAGCGCCGGAAAGCGTCAGGTAAACATTGTCCTCCTTGCCCGCGTCCACAATGATCTGCCCGTCGGAAAGCTCGCCGCTGATGTCATAATTGCCGGGCTGGGTAATGGTAACGGTGGTGCCGTTTACCGTTGCGCCGTTTCCACTGACGGTGATGCTGTCGCCGCTGAGCGTAATGGTGGCAACGGTTTTCAGAGCTTCTTCAGAGGAGGCTTCCGCTTCCACGCTGACGGAGCCGGAAACAGGGGCGGCAGCTGAGACAGAACCAGCTGTTTCCCCCGGAGCGCTACAGGCACTCAGCAACATCAGCCCCGAAAGCAGCAGCGCGAGTTTCTTTTTTGTCATAGTAACACATCCAATCTCCCGGCGATTTACCGGGGAAGCTGCGGGGTGTTCCGCAGCTTTACGCCATTATAGCATGGATTTTACAAATAAAAAGGGACTTCAGCGTATCTCCGCGGAAAATTAACCATTCGGAAACAAATCCAACATACCCGTGGAGCAAAATGGAACGAAAACCGGGTACAAATCTGAAATTCCGCTATTTCCCGGGCTTAAGGGGTTTCGCGGACCCCGAAAGTGTGCTATAATACACACTTACAATAGATATTCAAAATAGAAATACTGCGCCCTGAGAGCAGTTTTGGGCGCGTTCAGTGAGGAACGAGATATGCTAGAAGTATTATCCCCCGCCGGCTCCAGCGATGCGCTGGTGGCTGCGGTACAAAACGGAGCAGATGCCGTATACCTGGGCTGCGGCAGCTTTAACGCCCGCATGAATGCCAAAAACTTCACTCTGGAGCAGCTGCACCAGTGGGTGAGCTATTGCCATATCCGTGGGGTAAAGGTTTATTTGACGCTGAATACGCTGGTGCTGGACCGGGAGCTGAAGGATGCTGCCAAGGAGATTTTGGCGGCGTCCCGGGCGGGCGTGGATGCGATTCTGGTGCAGGACCTGGGGGTATGTCAGCTGGTGCGGACGCTGGCGCCGGATGTGCCCATCCATGCCAGTACCCAGATGGCAGTGCATAATCTGGACGGCGTACTCCGCGCGGCGGAAATGGGCATCAGCCGGGTGGTGCTGGCACGGGAGCTGAGCCATGACCAAATCGCTTATATCTGCAAAAAGAGCCCCATTGAGGTGGAGGTGTTTGTCCATGGCGCGCTGTGTATGTGCTATTCCGGACAGTGCTACCTCTCTGCAATGATTGGACGGCGCAGCGGCAACCGGGGGCAATGCGCTCAGCCCTGCCGCCTGAACTATGGCTATGACCGGGAGGAAAACCGCTATCCGCTGAGCCTGAAGGACAACTGTCTTATTGAATATCTGCGCGACCTTGAGCGCATGGGCGTGGCGTCCCTCAAGATCGAAGGGCGCATGAAGCGGCCGGAGTAT
>CAJKNS010000072.1 GCA_905201305.1 uncultured Eubacteriales bacterium | reverse complement strand
CCGCCATTGATGCCATCAATCTGCTGGAAGGGGATTTACCGGACCGCTGCGACGTGACCGTTGCAGTGACTGCGCCGGTGGAAATCCGGGTGAAGCGGCTGATGGTGCGGGATCAGATTTCCGAGGAGTATGCCCGGCTCCGGATTTCGGCACAGCAGCCCAATGAATATTTTGAAGCACACTGCGACTATACCCTGCGCAATGGCGAAGGGACGCAGGAGGCGTTTGCCCAGAGCTGCCGGGAACTGTTTACCCGGCTTCTGGAGCAGCAGAAAGGAAGATAATTATGAGTGAGAACAAGTATCAGGCATTGCGGGAGCAGCTGACCTATGCGCCCAAGAACGGTCATGCCCGGATCTCCGATCAGGACAAGACCGAAATGGAAGCTTACTGCAAGCGGTATATGGCGTTTCTGGATGCTGCCAAGACCGAGCGCGAGGCAGTCCGTGAGACGGTCCGTCAGGCGGAGGCCGCAGGCTTCCAGCCCTATGCCCCCGGCATGGCAATGAACCCCGGCACCAAGGTTTACTGCGTGAACCATGGCAAAGCAATCAACCTGGCGGTCATCGGCAAAAAGTCTCTGGCAGAGGGCACACGGATTACCGCTGCCCATATCGACAACCCCCGTCTGGACCTCAAGCCCAATCCCCTGTATGAGGATTCCGAGCTGGCATTCTTCAAGACCCATTACTATGGCGGCATCAAGAAGTACCAGTGGACCACCGTTCCCATGGCGATCCATGGCGTGGTAGTGAAGAAGGACGGCACCGTTGTGGAAATCTGCATCGGCGAGAAGGACGATGATCCGATTTTCATCGTCACCGATCTGCTGATTCACCTGTCTGAGGAACAGATGAAGAAATCTCTGGCAGCCGGCGTCAGCGCAGAGAATCTGAATCTGCTGGTGGGCTCCATGCCCATGCCCGAGGATGATGGCGCCGACAGCGTAAAGCTGGCTGTGCTCTATTATCTCCATGAAACCTATGGCATCACCGAGGAGGACTTCCTCTCCGCTGAGCTGACCCTGACCCCGGCTGCCAAGGCACGGGAGCTGGGCTTTGACCGGAGCATGATCGCCGCCTACGGTCATGATGACCGCAGCTGCTCCTTTGCGGCGCTGGATGCCATGCTCCGTCTGGAGGAAATTCCGGAGTATACCGCAGTTTGCTGCCTGGCGGATAAAGAGGAAATCGGTTCCATGGGCATCACCGGTATGCAGTCTCAGGCATTTGAATATTTCATGGAGTGCCTGTGCCGTGGGCAGAAGGTCAGCCTGATGGACTGCTTTGCCCATTCCGAGTGCCTATCCGCCGACGTGACCAATGCATACGATCCCACCTATGCCGATGTCTGCGATAAGCGCAACAACTCCCGGATCAACGGCGGCGTTTGCTTTATGAAGTACACCGGCGCACGGGGCAAGTCCGGCTCCTCCGATGCTCCGGCGGAGTTTGTGGCAAAGATTCGCCGGCTCTGCGACGAGGGCGGTGTCATCTGGCAGATGGGCGAGCTGGGCAAGGTAGACGCCGGCGGCGGCGGAACCGTTGCACAGTATATGGCGGACCGGAACATCCTGACGCTGGACACCGGCGTACCTGTGCTGAGCATGCATGCCCCCATTGAGGTGGTCAGCAAGCTGGACTGCTATGAAACCACCAAAGCCATGCGGGTGTTCTATCTGGATCGCTGATTGCAACCAAATGAACCCCATCAGGTCTCTTTGTTTGAAATCGTAATTTCAAAATGACAATCCTTCCTTCCTGCGGTATGATAATCATATTCCAAGGGAAGGAAGGATTTTTATGAAGAAAAGAAGCTTACGGGCAATGACCCTGGCGCTGTCCATGACGGTATTGCTCTCTTCGGCAGTTTGGGCAGCGGATATGCCTCCCGGCGGCTTTGGCGGCGGCGGAGATGTGCCGCCACCTCCTCCCGGCGGCGGCTCCATGACCTTTTATACCGGCGACGCTGTGACCGAACTGGAGTCCGGCGACTATACCGGCGAGGTGTTCCCCGATTCCACCGGCGAAACTGAGGTTGCGCTGCGGGTGGGTCCCAGCGTAGCGGCGACCCTGAAGGATTCCACCGTGACGAAAACTGCCGGTGACATGACCGGCGACGATGGCAGCTTTTATGGCGTCAACTCCGGTGTGCTGGCTTATTCTGAGGATGAGACGACTCCTGCAGAGCTGACCATCAGCGGCGGCAAGGTAGAAACCTCTGCCAATGGCGCCAACGGCGTGTTTGCCTATGGCGATTCCACCATCAACCTGGAGGACACCACCGTTACTACCACCGGCGAGGGCGGCTCCGGCGGCATTATGGTGGCAGGCGGCGGCACCCTGTATGCCAAGAACTGCACCGTTACCACCGAGGGCGGCTCCTCCGCTGCCATTCGTTCGGACCGCGGCTCCGGTCTGATGAAAATTGACGGCGGCACCTATATTGCCAATGGCTCCAAGGGCACCGGCTCTCCAGCCGTTTACTGCGTGGCGGATATCACCGTGTCCAATGCCACCATGCAGGCAAACAATGCTCAGGCTATCTGCTTTGAGGGACGGAACCCCTTCCATATGTACAACTCCTATCTGGAGGGCAACTACACCGCCTCCGATGACGACGAGAACTGCAACGTCATGGTCTATCAGTCCATGTCCGGCGACTCCGAGGAAGGCACCACCTACTGCACCATGGTAGGCGGCGTTCTGAAGGCAAACAATCAGAGCGAAAACGGCAACGCCAAGATGTTCTATACCACCAATACCTACTGCTACATCAGCCTGAGCGATGTGGAGATGATTTATCCCGAGGGCATGGACACCTTCCTGCTGTGCGCCTGCAACACCAACCAGCGGGGCTGGGGTACTGCCGGCGCCAACGGTTCCGAGTGCGTGCTCTATACCATCGACCAGGACATCGACGGCAACATCATCTATGATACCTGGAGCTATCTGGGCTGCTTCCTGACCCAGGACACCCATATGACCGGCGCATTCCTGTGCCGGGAGGACAACGGCGACCGCGGCTGCGATGTCTACATGGACAATACCGCAGTCTGGACCGTTACCGGCGACAGCCAGGTGCGGGATCTCTACACCGCCGGAGACGAGATTCTGGACGACCAGGGCAAGACCGTTTCCATCGTCGGTGCAGACGGCACCGGCTATGTGGAGGGCGACAGTGACTATACCGTCACCGTAACCGGCACCTATGGCACCGATGATCTCACTGCTTTTGAGCATGTGCCCGGCATCGGCACCGTGGCAGACGGCGAATATACCTTTGAGCCCCAGAAGGCAGAGGAGTATGTCAACCTGGACTACACCCCCACCGCTCCCGACGGCACCGTTTATACCGAGGCTGCCTGGGGTGCAGAGGACGAAGCGGCTGCTGAGGAGCCCGAGGTCAGCACCGTGGAGACTGAAGCATCCGCAGCGGAGAGCGCGGTAGAGACGGAAGCTCCCGCACCCGCTGAGCCGGAAACGGCAGCACCTGCTTCTGAAGAGGAACCGGCGCCCGCAGCGGCTGAGCAGCCCGCAGAAAAGAGCAATACTCCGGTGGTAATCGCAGTGATTGTGGTACTGGTGATTGTCATTGCGGCAGGCTGCATTGTGGCATCCAAGAAAAAGAAGAAGTAATTTGAAACGGTAATCTGGCACCGCGGTTCGGGAAATGCATTCCGGACTGCGGTGCTTTCTTAATAACCTTTAAGGAAACCTTAATCTTGCCGGACTTGTGCCCAAGCCGGTGCTATGCTATAATTGTACTAACGTGATTAGTACAGTTGGACACAGTGCGGACACAGTCTCCGGCGAAAATAAAGTGAAGATATTTTTGCCGCAGGTGAAACCCCAGGGGGAAAACGCACGTCTATATAGAAAGAAAACGAGAAAGGGGGGGTGGGACCGTGAAAAAACGCCAGAGAGCATCGCGGAGGGAGCGAAATGCCCATTTAACGCCGGCAGAACGCCGGGAAAAGCGGCGGGAGCGTCTGGTGAGTCTTGCCTTTGTATCCCCCAGCCTGCTGGGCATTCTGGTTTTCTTTGTGCTCCCCTTTTTTGTGGTGATTTACTACGCCTTTGTGAACAATCCGGTGCTCCATGAGTTCGTGGGCTTTGACAACTTCCGGAATCTGTTTCAGAACCAGTCCTTTCGACTGGCGGCAAAGAACACGGCGATTTTCTCGCTGATTTCCGTTCCTTCGGCGGTTGTGGGTCCGCTGCTGCTGGCGTGTATGCTCAGTCAGAAGATTCCCCTGCGAAGCCAGATTCGGACGTTTATGCTGTCGCCGTTGATGGTGCCGGTGGCATCCATCGTGCTGATTTGGCAGGTTATTTTCAGCAACAACGGCGCACTGAACGATTTTCTTGCGCACTTTGGCGTGGAAAAAATCGACTGGATGAAATCGGAGTTCAACCGCTATGTGGTCATCCTGCTGTTTTTGTGGAAGAACGTGGGCTACGACATGATCCTGTTTTTGGCGGCGCTGTCCAACGTGCCAACGGATATTCAGGAGATGGCGATGCTGGAGGGTGCAAGCTCCGCGCGGATCTTTTTCCAGATCAAGCTCCGGTACATTTTCCCCACAATCCTGTTTGTGACGATTCTCAGCCTGATTAACTCCATGAAAATCTTCCGGGAGGTCTATCTGCTCACCGGAAAGTACCCCTATGATGGGCTATACTTATTGCAGCACTTTATGAACAACACATTTGAGAGCATGGACTATCAAAAGCTATCCTCTGCGGCGCTGGTGATGGCAGCCGTGATGGTGCTGGTGATCGGTCTGCTATTTCTGGTGGATAATCAGCTGGGAAAGGATGTGGAGGAGGAATGAGCCGAGTTCCAAAGCATCCGAAAACCCACAGGCAGGGCTACTACCGGCGGAGAAAGCGGGCGGTTCGCATTCTGCTGACGGTGATTGCACTGAGTATGGCGCTGCTGTTTCTAACGCCCATTGTCCTGACCATTACCAATTCCTTTATGACCCAGGACGAAATTACCGCCAACTATGGCGCAGTGTTCGGCAATGCCAGCACCGGGAACCAAAGCGGCAGCAGCAATCAGGCAGTGACCAGCTATATTTCCAAGCAGGTCAACCTGAAATTTATCCCGGATATGGTGTCGTTCAAGCAGTATTGGACGGTGCTGTTCAACAGTCCCGCCTATCTGCTGAAATTCTGGAACTCCGTGATTTTAACGGTGCCCATTGTGATTTTTCAGGTGGCGCTGGCGTCGCTGGCGTCCTATGGATTTTCCCGATATCGGGGAAAAGTCCGGGAAATGGTGTTTTTCGGCTATATTATTCTGATGCTTATGCCCTATCAGGTAACGCTGGTGCCCAACTATCTGGTATCCAAGTGGCTGGGACTGCTGGACACCAACTGGGCGATTATTCTGCCGGGTATTTTTGCTCCGTTCAGCGTATTTTTGCTGACAAAAAATATGCGCCGGATTCCCAAGTCCTATATTGAAGCGGCGCAGCTGGACGGCGCGGGAGAATGGCAGGTTTTCTCCAGAGTGTGCCTGCCCATGTGCAAAAACGCACTGGTCAGCGTGGCAATGCTGGTGTTCATCGACTACTGGAATATGGTGGAGCAGCCCCTGATCCTGTTTACCGATCAGGAGAAGTATCCGCTGAGCGTATTCCTCAGTGAAATCAACAGCGGCGAGGTGGGAGTTGCCTTCGCGGTGGCTGTGATCTATATGGTGCCGACCCTGCTGATGTTCCTGTGGGGTGAAGAATATCTGGAGGAGGGCATTACCTACTCCGGCGGCATTAAGGGATAAAGAGAGAGGTGGAAGCCATGACAAACGAACTGTCAACGGAAGGACGGCGCAGAAAAAAGCGCGGCAAGCGGGACTGGGTGAAAAATGCGATCATCATTTTTCTGGCGGTGCTGCTGGTACTGACCTTCTTTTCCAATACGATTATGAACTATTCTCTGCCGGAGGTGGCGGCGCAGTATCCCCAGTCCACTACCCTGACCACGAAAATCCGCGGAACCGGCACAGTGGAATCCGCCCAGAGCTATAACGTTACGGTGCAGGAGACAAGAACCGTTGCGGCAGTGAACGTGAAAAAGGGCGACACCATTGCAGCGGGAGATACGCTTTTGACCCTGGATGCCACGGAAAGTCAGGAGCTCCAGGATGCCCGCACGAATCTTGCCAATGTGAAGCTGGAATATGAAAAGCTCCAGCTGCCGAAGAATGAGGAGGGCGCTGCTGCGCAGGCGGCAAGTCTGGCTCAGGCGCAGGCGGCGGTAAGCAAGGCGGAGACGGATTTGGCAAATGCCCAGAAATATGAGAGCGACCTCAAGTGGTATCAGAGTCAACTTAGTTCGGCTCAGAGTAGTGTAAATAGCACGACAAAGAAGCAAACGGATGCAGAAAATCTATCAAAGGCTCTAGAAAATCGGATTAGTAGTATCGAGAATAGTAATTTGGAATATGTCCGTGCAAAAAATGATACAGAAGAAAAGAAGGAACGCTATCAGGTTTTGTACGGAGAAAAGGGCGGCGGAGAGGATTCGGCGGAGTACAGCGACTTTATTGCGGCGCAAGATGAAGAACAAAGAATCTATGATGAGCAGATTGCACCACAGACTGCATCCTTAAACCAGCAAAAAGCAGCGGCAGACCAAACAACACTAGATGCAGGAAATGAGCTGGCAAGCGCTAATGCAGCACTTACCTCTGCACAAAACGCGTTGGATGACTTTAAAGCCAACTACACTGGTCCCGCTTCTGCTTCGGATGCACAAGCTGCCCTCCAGAGTGCCAAGGACAATCTGGCAACCCTACAGGCAACAGCAAAGGACACCGAGGATACCAACGCCTATAACGATTCCGTTGCCAAGCTGGATCTGGCTGCCAAGGAGCAAGAGGTGAAGGACGCCGAGGAAAAGGTCAAGGCGCTGGAGGAGAAAACCTCTGCGGCGAATATCAAAAGCCGCTATGCCGGTGTGGTAACGGAGGTCAATGTGGCAGCCGGAGATACCACCACCGCCGATACGCCTTTGATGGTGGTGGAGATGACGGAAAAGGGCTATACCCTGAAGGCAACTGTCACCAAGGATCAGGCGCGGACCCTGAAGGAGGGACTTCGGGCGGAGATCACCAACCTCTGGGACAGCGGTATTACCATGACCCTGACATCCATCACCTCCGACAAAAACGATCCTGCCAACAGCCGGGTGCTGACCTTCGCGGTCACCGGCGAGGATGTCAGCGTGGGGCAGAGTCTCAGCTTCTCCGTGGGCGATAAGAACTCCAGCTATGACCTGGTGATTCCCAGCGCGGCAATTCATACCGATGCCAACGGCAGCTTTGTCTACACCGTTCAGGTGAAGTCCAGTCCGCTGGGCAACCGGTATTCGGTGCGGAAAAAGACCGTGACCATTGTGGCATCGGACGACAACAACAGTGCCGTATCCGGAGAGCTTTCCGCCGATGATTTTGTCATTACCACGGCAACCGTACCCCTGGATGTGGGAACCCAGGTGCGGATGGCAGAGTGAGGTGAGGCATTTGCGGGTAAAACAAGTGCTTCGATGGCTGCTCCGGCGATGGAAATGGCTCCTGTGGGGGCTCATCGTGCTGATTTGCCTTGGGGTATGGCATGGGCTGTGCCGGGGAGATCAGAAGGTAGTCAGCGCGCTGACGGATCAGACTGCCTATGTCCGCTGGGAAACCGAGGACAAGCCCTATGCCCAGGCGTCGGTGTATCTGCCGGAGGACAATGCCATTCCCGATTCGGGGATTCCATCGATTCGGCTGGCAGTGGAAAATGCCCTGAGCGCGGCAGGCGTTCCCTCTGAGGATTACCCATGGTTCTATGCGGCGTCCAAGATGCAGCAGGTCAAGCTGCAAAACGGAATTGCCAGCAGCAATGTGGAGCTGACATTGATCACTGGCGACTACTTCCGGATACATCCCATGGTGCTGCGAAAGGGCTGGTATATGTCCGAGGACGATGTGATGCATGACCGGATTGTGCTGGACCGTCAGACCGCCTGGGACCTGTTCTATTCCGACGATGTGGTGGGGCAGTTCCTTGAGTGGAACGGACAGCGCTATCAGGTGGCAGCAGTGGTGGACTATCCCGAGGGGAAGTATACCGCGCGTGCCGCAGAAGATACCCGGCGGGCATGGGTCTATGCGGATTCTCCGGGGGTAACCGGCGGAAGCCCCGTGCCCAGCGATGACAATTCGGATGCTGCTTCGGCAGATGTGGTGCCCGGTGGAACTGCTGGAACCACTGGAACCGATGTGGGCTACACATGTTTGGAAATGGTGCTGCCACAGCCGGTTAAGAATTTTGCGGTGTCCACCCTGCAATCGGTCATCAAGGAAATTGTACCGGAGGACACAACCTATACCGACAATGCCGGGCGGTTTTCCCTGGAAAGCCGGTGGAATGTGCTGCGGCATCTCTCTACCCGGGGAATTTCCGACAAAGCCATCGGATATCCCTACTATGAAAATGCCGCCAAGCTGGCGGAAAATCATCTGGCGCTGCGGCTGATTCCCGAGGCAATTCTATTGGCGATTGTGGGAATCAGCGTGCTGATTTGGCTGATCCTGCTGAACCGGAAGCGTACCTGGGGGCTTTACAGCATCCCCATTGCCATTGAAAACGCCATTGACCGAAGAAACGCCAGAAATTATGAGGCAAGGCTTCGGGGCGAGGAGCCGGAGGGCTTCCGAAAAAAGCGCCGGAAGCAGCCGAAAAAGGTCAAGCATCATGAGCTGGACTATTCCTCCGGCAAGCGGCGCTGGAGACGGAAATAAGCGATCAGTGGATTTCCTGCGTTTTTTGCATGTGCAGGATAACATACCCAATTTCTCAGGGGCGGCTGCCCCAGAAAGGAAACAGGTGTTCTATGAACAAGTATTTGAAACGAGGGGCAGCAATTCTGCTGTCCGGCGCCATGTGCCTATCCATGGCAGCCTGCGGCGACAAGGGCGGCTCCAAGGACAGCAAAAAAGAGACGAAAACCCTTGCCCAGGAGCTGGGCTATGGCTATCTCTCCGATTATCACGACCTGGATGTGGAGCTGGATTGGATCAACAGCGGCAATGTCTCCACGGCACAGGGCAAGCTGTACTTTGCCGGTCAGTTTTATAACGATGAAGCGGGGACATCCGAAGCGCGTCTCTATGCGGCAGATCCCACCACCGGTGAGGTGACGGAAATCCCCATGACACCGCTGAAAAGCGATGATAATTCCAGTGAAAACCTTCAGGCGGTTACCGTAAGCCCAGATGGAAGCAGCTATTGGACGATCATTGACCGCTATGTCTTTGGCAGCTATGAGGATGACACGGCAGATGCCTCCAGTGCAGACGCGGAAGAAGCGGCCACAGAGGAAGCTGCCGGCGAGGAAGCGCCTGCGGAGGAAGCGGCAGGTGAGGAAGCACCGGCTGAGGAAGCTCCCGCTGAGGAAGCAGCTGGCGACGAAGCTCCTGCGGAAGAAGCTGAGGCTCCCATTGACGAAACCGCTGAGACGGAAGCAAGCACCACAGAGGAGCCTGCCATTGACGAAGGCTACACGGAAGGCAATGATCAGGAAACCTATACCGCCTATAAATATGACATGAGCGGCAACCAGCTGCTGGAGATTGACCTGACCGAAATTGTCAGCGCCGATCAGGATTGGTTCTATCCCCAGTATGTTGCCCAGGACGGCGAGGGCAACCTCTATATTGCCGGCGACAGCAAAATCTACTGCTTTGGTGCGGACGGCTCTGAGAAGGAGCACATCGCCATGGACAACCAGTGGATCATGAACTTGGTCAGCACCGGCGACGGCACCGTGGTAGCAGAGTATTTTGCGGATGGAGAAGGCACTCCGACCCTGTGCAAGGTGGAAAACGGCAAGCTGGGGGATGCGATTACCATCACCGGCGACGGCGATTCCAGCAGCATGAACTT
>CAJKNS010000071.1 GCA_905201305.1 uncultured Eubacteriales bacterium | reverse complement strand
CATCTGGAAACCCGGCTTGGCTCCGGCGCATTCGTCTGCGGCGAGGAAACGGCGCTGATGGTGTCCATTGAGGGTAACCGCGGTGAGCCCCGTCCCCGTCCTCCCTTCCCTGCCAACAAGGGTCTGTTCGGTAAGCCCACGCTGCTGAACAACGTAGAAACCTACGCCAACATTACCTGGATCATCAACAACGGTGCCGCTGCCTACGCTGCCATCGGCGCTGAGGGCTCCACCGGCACCAAGGTATTTGCTCTGGGCGGTAAAATCGTCAACACCGGTCTAGTGGAAATCCCCATGGGCACCCCCCTTCGTACCATCATTGAGGACATCGGCGGCGGCGTGCCAAACGGAAAGAAATTCAAGGCAGTGCAGACCGGCGGTCCCTCCGGCGCCTGCATCCCCGCTTCTCAGATTGATGTTCCCATCGACTATAACAACCTGACCAAGATCGGCGCCATGATGGGCTCCGGCGGCATGATCGTGCTGGACGAGGACAACTGCATGGTGGATATCGCAAAGTTCTTCCTGCAGTTCACCGTGGACGAATCCTGCGGCAAGTGTACCCCCTGCCGGGTTGGCATTCGCCGGATGCTGGAGATTCTCGATAAAATTACCGAGGGCAAGGGCACCCTGAAGGACATCGATCAGCTGGAAAAGCTAGCAGCCAACATCAAGGGTACCGCCCTGTGCGGTCTGGGTCAGACGGCGCCCAACCCGGTGCTCTCCACAATCCGGAACTTCCGGGACGAATACGTTGCCCACGTGGTCGAAAAGCGCTGCCCCGCCGGCGTCTGCAAGAGTCTTTTGCACTATGAGATTGATCCGAACAAGTGCAAGGGCTGCTCCGCCTGCTCCCGTGTATGCCCTGCCGACGCCATCTCCGGTGTGATCCGTTCTCCGTTTAAGATTGACACCAGCAAGTGCATCAAATGCGGCAGTTGCATCGAAAAGTGCAAGTTCGGCGCAATTTCCAAGGTTTAAGGAGGTATCCGAACAATGTCTGAAAATAATCTCATCACTGTAACCATCGACGGGGTACAGGTTCAGGTAACTCCTGATGATACCATTCTCACTGCGGCAAATCTTGCCGGCATTGAGATTCCCACCCTGTGTTATCTCAAGGGCTTGAATCCCGAGGGCTCCTGCCGGATGTGTCTGGTGGAGGTTGAGGGCAACGCCAAGGGTCTGGTCACCGCCTGCACTCAGCCCTGCACCGACGGCATGGTGGTTCACACAAAATCCGACAAGGTCATCGAAGCCCGGCGCTTTGTACTGGATCTGCTGCTCAGCAACCACGAGGGCAACTGCTTTAACTGTGCCAAGAACGGCGGCTGTAAGCTCCAGGACTACTGCTTCGAGTATGGGGTCGAAAAAACCAGCTTTGAACATCCCGTACAGCCGGACCGTCCCGAGCCCGACTACTCCAACAAGTTCCTGGCATACGACCCCAAGAAGTGCATTCTCTGTCGGCGCTGCCAGCGTACCTGCGCTAAAATTCAGGGCAAGGGTATTCTGTCTGTGTCCAACCGCGGCTTCAATGCTGCCATTACCACCAGCTTTGAGATGCCCTGGGAAAACACCGAATGTGAGCACTGCGGCAACTGTGCCGCTGCCTGCCCCACCGGCGCACTGGTCACCAAGGACAATCTTTACAATTACCGTCCTTACAACATCAAAAAGGTCCGCACCACCTGTCCTCACTGCGCCACCGGCTGTCAGATGGATTTGATTGTCCGGGACAACAGAATCGTGGGCTGTGAGCCTGCCGACGGTGAGTCCAACCACAATACTCTCTGCGTCAAGGGTCGCTTTGGCTCCTTCAAGTTCGTCCACAGCGGCGACCGAATCACCGATCCTCTGATTAAGGATAAGGAAACCGGCAAGTTCTGCAAGGCATCCTGGGATGAGGCGCTGGATCTGGTAGCATCCAGGTTCATGCAGATCAAGAAGGAATACGGTCCCGATTCTCTGGCCGGCTTTGCCTGCTCCCGGAGCCCCAACGAGGACATTTATATGGTGCAGAAGATGGTTCGTACCTGCTTTGGCACCAACAATACCGATAACTGCGCCCGCGTTTGCCACTCCGCTTCCGTTTCCGGACTGGCTATGACTCTGGGCTCCGGCGCTATGACCAACCCCATCTATGACATCACCCATGATGTGGACGCCATTTTGCTGGTTGGCTCCAACCCGGAGGAAGCCCATCCCGTGGTCGGCGCGCAGATTCGTCAGGCAGTCCAGAACGGCACCCAGCTGATTGTTGTGGATCCCCGGGATATTGGTCTTGCCAAGTCTGCCGCCGTACATCTCAAGCTCCGTCCCGGCACCAACGTTGCATTTGCCAACGGCATGATGAACGTGTTCATCAATGAGGGACTCATTGATGAGGAGTTTATCAAAACCCGCACCGAGGGCTTTGAAGAGCTGAAGAAAATCGTCATGGAGTATACCCCCGAGCGGGTTGCCCATATCTGCCGCATTGACCCCGAGGACCTCAAAAAGGCAGCCCGGATCTATGCCAAGGCAAAGAAGGCGCCCATTATCTACTGTCTGGGCGTTACCGAGCATTCCACCGGTACCGAGGGCGTTATGTCCATGTCCAACATGGCAATGATGGTGGGCAAGCTGGGACGTCCCGGCTGCGGCGTCAATCCCCTCCGTGGTCAGAACAACGTACAGGGCGCCTGCGACATGGGTGCGCAGCCCAACGATTATCCCGGCTATCAGAAGATCACCATCGACGGCAAACCCAACATGCCGGTGATTGAGAAGTTCGAAAAGGCATGGGGCTGCGAGCTGCCCAAGAAAGCCGGTCTCCATGCCACCGATACCTTCGGTGCCATGATCGACGGACGGGTGAAGGGTCTTTATATCTATGGCGAGGACCCCGTTGTCACCGATCCCGACACCCATCATATTCTCAAGGCACTGGGCAGCCTGGACTTCTTTGTAATTCAGGAGCTGTTCATGACTGAAACCGCCAAGCTGGCAGACGTGATTCTCCCGGGCAGAAGCTATGCCGAGAAGGAAGGTACCTTCTCCAACACCGAGCGCCGGGTACAGCGGGTCCGCAAGGCAGTGACCGTTCCCGGCAATATGCGGCTGGACACCGATATCATCTGCGAGCTGATGCGGCGCATGGGCTATAACCAGCCCACCCTCACTGCCTCCCAGATTTTCGATGAAATCGCAGAGGTAACCCCCAGCTTCCACGGCATGAGCTATGAGCGTCTGGACAATTCCGACGGCAAGTTCCTCCAGTGGCCCTGCCCCACCAAGGACCATCCCGGCACGCCCATTATGCATGTGGGCAAGTTCTCCCGGGGGCTTGGCTGGTTCTATCCCGCAGAGTATATTCCCGCCAAGGAGCTGCCGGATGAGGAATACCCCCTGATGCTCACCACCGGACGAATTCTCTATCACTACACCACCCGTGCCATGACAGGCCGTACCCCCGAGCTCATGGAAATCGAGGGCAACTCCTTCATCGAGATCAATACCAAAGATGCCAAGAAGCTGGGCATTGAAAACGGCGAGCGTGTTAAGGTGCTCTCCCGCCGTGGTGAAATCACCTCTGAGGCAAGAGTGTCCGACAAGACCAATCCCGGCGAGACCTGGATGCCCTTCCACTTCCCGGACGGCGACTGCAACTGGCTCACCAATGCCGCGCTGGACAAGTATGCCCGTATTCCCGAGTATAAGGTCTGCGCCTGCCGGGTAGAGAAGATTCCCGAAAGTGAAGCCTACACTGCCGACGGCACCTATATTTCTCAGAAGCTGGTGGCACAGCTGAAGGAAGCGGAGCTGAAAGCGGAAGCAGCCGGCATCATTGAGGACTAATCTATTGAGGCAATACCACGCAATTGCACGGTATTGCCTCACACAGAAAAAGAAGGAAGGTTCTGCATTATGAAAAAACATCTGGCTACCTTTGTCTACGCCATTCTGGCGGGCATCTGCATCGGTCTGGGCGGCACGGTTTTTCTCCGGGTCAAGGATGCCTTTACCGGCGCAAATATCGTGGGCGCAATTCTGTTTGGCATCGGTCTGTTTGCCATCTGCACCCGGGGATACAATCTGTTCACCGGAAAAGCCTGCTATCTCTTTGACAATAAGCCCAGCTATCTGATTACGCTGGCAGTGATCTGGGTGGGCAATCTGGTGGGCACCAGCCTTCTGGCGCTGGCGGAAAACCTCACCGCCATCTGCGGCAGTGAGGCGGGCATCAACATCACCGCCAAGGCCATGGTCGAGGGAAAAATGGCCACCAGCCTTGGCTCTGTGTTCCTGCTGGCCTGCATCTGCAACATCTTCATCTATCTGGCCGTCAACGGCTACGCCAAGAATCCCCATGAGCTGGGAAAATATCTGGCCATTTTTCTGGGGGTCTCCATCTTTATCCTCTGCGGTACGGAGCACTCCATTGCAGACATGTACTATTGGGCGGTGTCCGGGGTGCTGTTTTCCATGCCCGGGAAGAGCCTTTTGTACCTGGTGGTGATCTCCCTTGGCAACATGGTGGGCGGGGTGCTGTTCCCCTTGGCGGAGAAGCTCTGTGGGAAGCTGACCGCGGAATGATTAATCGGATAAAAGAGGCGCTGGAGTGCTCCGGCGGCCCTTTTTCGTATTGACATTTCCCCTCATTGGGAAGTATGATAAGCAGGACATTTGATTCCACAGAGAAAAGGAAGTATGAAACATGAAGCGCTTTACGCGCACAGTCTCCCTGCTGCTGTGCCTGAGCCTGCTGACGGGCCTTCTGGTCCTCCCTGCGGCGGCGACCTCCAGCTTTTCTGACGTGCCCAAGGGGGCATGGTATGCCCCCTATGTCCAGTACGCCTATGAAAACGGCCTCATGAACGGCACCGGCAACGGAGAGTTCAGCCCCGAGGCCACCACCACCCGCGCCATGGTGGTGACGATCCTCTACCGGATCTCCGGCAGCCCCGACACCGATGTATACCAGTTCGGCGATGTGCCCCAGGGCAAGTGGTATTCGGACGCCATCAGCTGGGCCGCCAACAACAGCATCGTCAATGGCACCGGCAAGGGAAACTTCTCCCCCAACGATCCCGTGACCCGGGAGCAGCTGGTGACCATGCTCTACCGGTACGCCCAGTACCTGACCTTTGACACCGTAAGCTACTACGACTGCTATGAGGACTTTACGGATGCGGGCAGCATTTCGTCTTGGGCGCTGCCCGCCTGCAACTGGGCGGTGAGCGAGGCCATTGTCAACGGCGTAAAGGACGATGTGCTCGCCCCCAAGGGCAGCGCCATCCGGGCCCAGGTGGCCACCATCATGCAGCGGTTCATCGACTGCTATGACATTGATCTGAACGATCCCCCGGCGCCCCCGGAGCCGGAGCCGCAGCCGCAGCCCATGGACGCCAAGTATTCCACATTGTACTTTGACGACGGCGGCAGCCTCTGGCTGGGCATGACGGAAGCGGAGCTGTGCTCCGCCGTAGGTCAGCCCTCTGAAAAGCTCACCGGAACCTTCCGGGGCACATGGTATCTCTACAACACCGACAACTACCACAACTTCTTTATGGCGCTGGTGAAGGAAGGCAAGGTCTACCGGCTCTACATGGCCGCGGAGAACATGAGCTATCTGGGCTACCGCATCGGGGACATTCTGGATGCCGACGAGATGGATGACTATGCCAAATCCATCCAAAATCAGAGTCACTCCACCCTGTCCTGCGCCTTCCAGCTCGACGTCACCGCCGACAGCAGTTTGGCGGGCATCTCCATCTCCGACCTGAGCCAGCTGCCCCATGATCCCTCCCAGGACGGCTTCCCCAACGAAAATGACCAGGCGGCAGTGGACCAGTGGATCGCGGCCTATGACGCCTATCTCTCCGGGGTCTACAACTCCGTAAAGCCCACCACGGATCAGCTCCGGCAGGAGAGTAAGGTCTGCTTCCATGTGATCAACGCCTGGCGGTCCCATCGGGACATTTCGCCTCTGACCTGGAACGACACTCTGGCGGAGGTGGCCCGGCTCCACTCCCAGGACATGGCGGACCGGAACTACAACTCCCATGTGGATCCCGACGGCGTAACGCCCCAGGACCGGATCGAAGCCACGGGCCTCAACATCACCGGATCCTTCATTGGCGAAAACTCCTGCATTACCGAGACCAACGGCCTCGACGCCTTTAACCTCTGGCTCCACTCCAAGCCGCATCGAACTGGCATGACTGGCTTCAACTATGCGGGCGTGGGCGCCGGCTACAACGAAAATAGCGACTACGGGTACTATTGGACTACCGATTTTACCATGACCATAAACTAAAAACGAGGCGCTGGCCAAAGCCAGGCTCTCTCAGCGTGTCAAAAAAGCCTCGCAGAGTTTGCCGATTTTGCGGAGGGGCGCACCCCAGGGTGGCTTCTCTTGCCCTTTGGGGCAATTCACCTTCTGTACACGACGCAAAATACTATATAGGACGCAAATGTGTTCGTTGTCCGCCTCAAGCGGACAACGGGCGTCCCCCAAGGGGATTTCCGTTGGGCACGCGCAGTGTCCGGCAAGAGACTTTGGCGAAAAACCCAATCGGTTTTTCGCCAGTCTTTTATGCTGTAACGACGATCTTACCGGTGTACACCTTCCCTGCCTCGGGCACAGTTACCGTGCCGTTGACCGTGATCTTGCCGAGGATCTTCGATTCTCCGTCTACCTCCAGCCGGGTCAGATAGTTTCTGCCCTCCGGCTGCCAGGTGGACTGCTCCAGCTTCACCCAGACGCCGTTGTTGACAGTGGGCGCAGGCGTATTGGTGAGTCCGCCCAGCAGCGTTGCATCCTTGCCGATGATGCAGCCCTTAGTGGGCGTGAGCTTTTCCTTGCCAATGACAATCAGGCTGCCCTTTTCGTCATAATCGGGCGTGAAGTAGAACTTCGGCTCGGGCATGGGAGGCATTCCCTCCATAGAAAGCATCTCCTCCATGGGCGGCATACCAGCCATATCCGGTGCACCCTCGCCCTCAGCGGGCATGGGAGGACCGAAAGAGGGCTTCTCCCACTTGCCGGCGATCTCAAAGCCGTCGCCGTTGATCGGAATGCCGCCATACTCGTTGTTGGCGTCCGCCAGATAATAGGAATAGCCATTATGTGCTGCCACAGAGGAGGTCATTGCGCCCTTGATGTCACAGCCGTTAAAGGTCAGGATCATGTTCTGACCCCACCAAATCATGCCTTCGCCGTTGGTCTCTACGGAAATGCTGTTGTAGAAGCCGCCCTCCAGTGCCGTGCCGTTCTTCTCGTTGCAGTCCGTAAAGGTCAACTGTGGATCGGCAATCATGTTCTTTACGTCAAACTTCCGGAACAGCTTCTGATCCTTGCGGTTATAGTCATAGGGATTGTATTTCGGGTCCTTCGCCACGGGAGCGGTAAGGTCCAGCACCTCGGAGAATGCAGGGGTGCCCATGCCGGGATCGTCGCAAGTCATCAGCTGAGCAATTACGCCCTGCTCCGACTGGAGCTTGCTGTTCACCACATCGATAGCAGGGGTACAAGCCTTAATCAGGAATGCCGCACCCTGGGTATGGAACGCAGAATTCTTCACCTCGGTTACGCCGCACGCCGGAAGGGTCTTTGCGGTATCGTCCTCTGCGCCGGGCACATAGCGGACGTTGTTGGTCTTGTGATACATCACGCCGTATTTGGTGGTAACGTTGCAGCCGTCATACCAGCCTGCGGAAGCATGCTCATTGGCAACCACCGCCGCATAGGTCATGCCGTACTTCTTTGTGGCGTAGTCATAGACCAGCCCGGTGTTGGGCAGCGCAGCCTTCAGTGCCTTAAATGCCTCGGAATCCGCGGCATCACCTACGGTGCAGCCATAGAACCGGTTCCGGCAGCCGCCGATGGAATAGGTGGCATAGCAGCTGGGATCGTCCGTGCCCTCGGTGGTCACGTCGATGACGGAATCCTTTACCTGCATCTCAATGGCATAGGTGCCGAATTCCTTGGTATCGCCGGTATCATCCACGGAGAGAACGCCCCAGCCGTCGGACAGCAGCACATCCTTCTCATAGTTCACATGGCTATAGCCGTCGCACATGGTTGCCCGGGCATGACCGTCGGGGCTGATACCCAGCATCCAGGGGCAGGAGCTCATGCCCTCGGCTGCCAAATCATACTTGGAGCCGTTCGCCTTGACATAGGAGTTCTTCACATTCACAGTGAGGCTGTCCTCTGGATGGCTGCCGCCTGCAAATACGCCGTGACGAACCGCGCCTGCGCCCTCAAATACAAAGCCGTCTACATCCAGCCTGGTTTTTCCATAACCGGCAACGCCAGCGCCAAAGCCCTTAAAGTCGTTGCCGCCGGAGCCGTCAGCTGTCATGGTGAGGTTCTTAACCGTAAAGTCGGAGTCGTTGACCATAACGCCGTTGAAATACTGGTTGTCGGAGTCAATGACGCCGCCGGTGATGCCGGTTCCGTCATAGCTGCCGCCCGCGATTGCAGCCGTAACGGACTGATGCTCCTGCACCTTGCCCCCGTCTACAAACAGCGCGGTACGATAATTGCTGCTACCCTTGGTCATGCCGCCGGCATACAGTCCCGTTTCCGGCGCAATGGGATCGGTTTCATACAAAACTGCGCAGGGTGTTCCCTCCGGCACCTCTTTTCCGTCCAGAAGATAAGTCTTCAGTTTTTCCATGGTGAAAAGCTCCTTTCATGAGCACATTTTCCCAGTGCCCCAGATTGTTAAGCCTATTATAAATGTCCTGAGGCGGCGCGTCAATTCTTTCGGAGTCAAACTGTCCAAATCCAACGAAACAGCACAATCCGAACATTCGTTTTTCAGGTTTCGTTTTCTGGAATTTTCATAACAATGGACATTGCATAACCCCGCCACTTATGCTATACTTTGTGGAACAATAACAATTTTGGCAACAGCGAGGAATTCTTCTATGGAACATACAAGCATCGTGGACTATCGGGATTTAAATTTCCGTACCCTGAATGAGCCGCGATATTCCCACCTGAAGCTCCTGTTATTCTGGCCCAGCTTCGGCATCGTTTTTTTCATCCTTGAGCGGGTTTGGATCCGAGACAGCTACCACATTATGTCCTGCGCGCTGGACAGTCACATTCCCTTCTGCGAGTGGTTTGTGATTCCCTATTTCTTCTGGTTTTTGTTCATCATCGGCATGCACCTCTACACGCTGCTGTTTGATGTGCCCACCTTTCGCAAGTTCATCCGCTATCTTGCCATCACCTATTGGGCGTCGGTGGCAGTCTACATTCTGTTTCCCAACTGTCAGGAGTTCCGCCCGGTGGAATTCGCCCGGGACAACTGGATGGTCCATGTGGTGCAGTTTCTTTACGGCTTTGACACCAATACCAACGTCTGTCCTTCTCTCCATGTGGTCGGCTCCCTGGCAGTGATGTTTACCGCATGGAACAGCCGCCATTTCTCCACCCTGCCCTGGAAAATCGCCTTTGGCATCGCCGCATTTTTGATTTCCATCTCCACGATTTTTCTTCGGCAGCATTCGGTTCTGGACTTACTGGCGGCACTGCCCATTTGCTTTGCAGCATACTACATCGTTTACCGTGCACCGGAAAAGCGCAGGCAAACCGTCTCCGAACCGCAATAATACGCTTAAGCCCTCTGTTTTCTTCACGAAAACAGAGGGCTATTGTTATTTTCCGGATGCTCCGGCAATATCCCGCCGGTATTGGGTTGGCGAAATGCCATCCTGCCGGCGAAACGCCCGCGTCAGAGTCCAGGCGCTGTTATAGCCAACCTGCTCAGCTATGGCGGTTACCGTATCGTTGGTCGCCGACAACAGGCGCTTGGCAGTCTGAACTCGAATTCGGGTGATTTCATCCACCAGGTTCTCCCCCTGTTCTACCTTATACAAATGGCTTAAATACGAGGGACTGTAGCCAAATTTCCGGCAAAGCAGTTCGATTCCCAGCTCCCGGTCCGCA
>CAJKNS010000070.1 GCA_905201305.1 uncultured Eubacteriales bacterium | reverse complement strand
TATTTTTTCTTGACATACACAAAGTATGCCTGCGAAAAACTGCCTTTTTCCGACGTAAAATCTCTGGCTGAATCCTCGCCGCCAAATTGTGCGGTATTGTCCCATAACGCATGATACTGGTTCTAGCGAAAATTGCTTGACACATTTTTCCCTTCGTGCTACTATGATAAAGAAAGTGAATATCGCGTGGAACGGGAAGAGTAATGGATGGATCGGTCCCCAGAGAGCAGCGGTCACCGGCTGAAAGCCGCAGCGGAGAAATCACCATGAAGTGCGCCCGGGAGCGAGGGGAGACCCCGTGAGGCTGCGTCAATGCCAAAGTGATAAATCAGAGTGGAACCGCGGAGTATTTGCGCCCCGCCTCTTGATCGTAGGATTGAGAGGCGGGGTTTTTGCATTTGGGAGGAGAAGAGAGATGATTATCGTAGGCGGCATGATAGGGATGATGCATTGATGGTGTCGTTTCGACTAGCTGACAGTGAGGACGCAAAGAAGCTGGCGGAAATTCGCTGCAAGTCCTGGAGAACGGCATATCGTGGCATCTATCCTGATGAAATGCTGGATCATTTTGATTTTGCAGACCACGAAAATCGGTTCCAAAAGCAAATACTGGATACCCGGACGGCGGTATACGTCATTCAAAGTGACGGCTGTGAGGTCGGGTATGTGACGATAAGTCAGCGAGACGGTTATAAAGATTTCAGGGTGTGCATGGATTCCCTCTATCTGGTGCCGGAAGCACAAGGCAGGGGGATCGGACGTGCTGCCATGGAATTTGTACGGGAGCAATGCAGGAAGATGGGAAATTCGAAATTCTATCACAGCTGCAATCCACACAATTACCGCGCCTGCGCCTTTTATATGGCAATGGGCGGTCAGGTCGGGGAGCGAGACGACCAGAACCAAGACCCGGCATGGGACCAGTGGTATTTTGAGTATCGGTTGGAATGAAAGAACTTTTAGGGGGTAAACTATGCTATTTCATCGTTTAAATGAAACGCTGGGTGCTTATCAGGCGCGAGATCCCGCAGCGCGGTCCAAGCTGGAGATTTTTCTGCTATATCCCGGCGTCCATGCAATCATCAATCACCGGATTGCCCACTTTTTCTACCGGCATCATCTATTCTTTCTGGCGCGATTGGTGAGCCAGCTGAGCCGCCATTTTACCGGCATTGAGATTCATCCCGGCGCCACCATTGGTCGGCGGTTTGTCATTGACCACGGCATGGGCATTGTCATCGGTGAAACGGCAGAGGTGGGGGACGATGTGCTGCTGTATCATGGGGTTACCTTGGGCGGCACCGGTAAGGATCAGGGCAAGCGTCACCCTACCATCGGCAACAATGTGCTCATTGGCTGCGGCGCCAAGGTGCTGGGTCCCTTTAAGGTTGGAGATGGCAGCCGCATTGCTTCCAACTCCGTGGTGCTTTCCGAGGTGCCTGAGAATGCCACTGCCGTTGGTGTACCGGCGCGGATTGTCCGCATTGCCGGGAAGAAGGTGGACTATGCCGGCGAGGTGGATCAGATTCATGTAACAGACCCGGTGCAGAAGACGCTGGATGCCCTGACCTCCCGGCTGGATGCGCTGGAAAAGCAGATCGACGAGCAGTATATGCAGGGCATCGACAATGGCTATGGCTTCGACCCCAAGGATGTACCGCAGCCTGGCGATAAAAAATCACATTCAAAATCAGAAGATAAGGAGTGCTGAATTATGCAACTATATAACTCGCTCACCAGAACCAAGCAGGAGCTGATTCCCAATGAGCCCGGGAAAATCAAGATGTACACCTGCGGTCCCACAGTTTACCATTTCGCCCACATCGGCAACCTCCGGAGCTATATCATGGAGGATGTGCTGGAGAAATATCTCCGGTACCTGGGCTATGATGTAAAGCGCGTGATGAACATTACCGACGTGGGGCATCTTTCCTCCGATGCCGACACCGGCGAGGACAAAATGCTCAAGGGCGCAAAGCGGGAGCACAAGACCGTGATGGAGATCGCAAAGTTTTACACCAACGCCTTTTTCAACGATTGCGCGGCACTGAATATCAAAACCCCCGATGTGGTGGAGCCTGCTACCCACTGCATCCCGGAGTTCATTACCATGATCCAGGGGCTTCTCGACAAGGGCTACGCCTATGTGGCTGGGGGCAATGTCTACTTTGACACCTCCAAGCTGGAAAAATACTATGTATTTGGCGACCATGAAGAGGAGAATTTGGCGGTTGGCGTTCGCGAGGGCGTAGAAGCCGACGAGAACAAGCGCAACAAAACCGACTTTGTCCTGTGGTTTACCAAGTCCAAGTTTGAGGACCAGGAGCTGAAATGGGAGAGCCCCTGGGGAGTGGGCTATCCCGGCTGGCATATTGAGTGCTCTGCCATCAGCATGAAGCACCTGGGGGAGCATATGGACATCCACTGCGGAGGCATTGACAATGCGTTCCCCCATCACACCAACGAAATTGCCCAGTCTGAGAGCTATATCGGACACAAGTGGTGCAACTACTGGTTCCATGTCCATCATCTCAACACCAATCACGGCAAAATGAGCAAGTCCAAGGGCGAATTCCTGACCGTTTCCCTGCTGAAGGAAAAGGGCTATGATCCTCTGTGCTATCGGCTGTTCTGCCTGCAATCCCATTATCGCCGGGGACTGCTGTTTACCTGGGAGAATCTGGACAATGCAAAGAATGCCTATGAAAAGCTGGTTGCCCGGGTTGCAGCACTGAAGGTGGAGCAGGAAAACCCCGAAGATCAGGAGACGGCACAGCAGCTTCGGAATACGTTCCGGGAGGCACTGGACAATGACCTGAACACTTCGCTGGCAGTGACTGCACTGTACGACGTACTGAAAGCAAAGATATCCGACGGCACCAAGCGGGCACTGATTGGAGAATTTGACCAGGTGCTGGGACTTTCCCTACTGGATGCTGCGGAAAAGAGTCAGGAGACAAAGGCTGCCCCCCAGGAGGGCGACGCAGAAATCGACGCGCTGGTACAGGCGCGGACCGAAGCCAAGAAGGCAAAGAATTTTGCGGAGGCAGACCGGATTCGGGATCAGCTGGGGGAGATGGGCATTGTGCTGGTGGACTCCAAGGAGGGCACCACGTGGCACCGGTGAGCTTGTTTGACACGGTATCCATTGGCAGTGTTCAGACCCGAAACCGCATTTGCATTCCGCCTATGGTGATCTATAAAATTTCCGATGAAAGCGGCATGGTAAAGCCACAGAATGTGGCGCATTACCGGGCGCTGGCAAAGGGCGGCGCAGGGCTTATTATTCAGGAGGCAACCTGCATCAGCCCGGAGGGGCGGCTTTCCGAAGATCAGCTGGGGATTTGGTCGGATGACCAGATCCCCGGTCTGCGGGAAATCACCGAAGCGGTGCATCAGGAGGGATGTCCGATTTTTGTGCAGCTCCATCATGCGGGGCTGGTGAGCATTGGACAGAACACCCTATGTCCCAGCGACTATGCCATGGATACGAAAAAAGGCTGGAAAAACGGTCATGAGATGACCCGAGACGATATTCTGCGGATTCGAGATGCATTCATTCAGGCTGCGGTTCGGGCGGAGAAGGCAGGCTATGACGGGGTAGAGCTCCACGGCTGCCACGGCTATCTGCTGTGCCAGTTTCTGAATAACCGCGTCAATCGCCGGACGGATGAATATGGCAAGACAGAGCGACTGGTACTGGAAATTCTGGAGGGCATTCGCGCCAGCGTACGACCGGATTTCGTCGTGGGGATTCGCCTGGGAGCCTTTGAACCCACATTGGAGGATGGAATCGCTCACGCCAAAATTCTGCAAGCCCATGGAATTCAGTTCCTTGACGTGTCCTATGGCTTTGCTGCGGAGTCCGATCCCGCGGCGCCGGGGGATCCGGAGCTGCTGGACGTAATTCGCGGCGCCGGAGCCATCCAAAAAGCGGTGAATGTTCCGGTATTTGCAGTCAACAGCATCCGCACACCGCAGCAGGCGCAGGGAATTCTGGAGCAAACCGGCGTTTCCATGGTGGACATTGGACGCAGCGCGTTGGTGGATCCGGAATGGGCAAACAAGGCGCGGAACGGAATTTTGCCCGGAAAATGTCTGGGCTGCAAGGTGTGCCAGTGGCGGATTGACCGGAGCAAATGTCCGGGACGGCGAAAGCGGGGATAGTATGTATTTTCATGGGGATTTGATGATTACGGACCCCGGCTATGTGGCGAAGGATGCAGAGGATTGGAAGCGCTGCGGCTATGGGGATCATATGGAGAAGCTGGGCTTTTCCACGGTGCTCTCCGCTTTGGTAACGGAGGGCGAGGAGGACCTGGGGGCAGTGAATCCGGCAACCGGGGCATACTATGGAACGTTTGTAACGGATTCCGGCGTGGCATCAGCGTTTTTGCTGGAAGAAATCCTGCGCTATGATCCGGAGTTTGACGAGCATCTGGAAAGCCCTGAAAACGTGCTGTGGCTTCGGGACTTTGATGGCGAGGTCACGGTTTGCGGTCAGGGAGAGGAGCAATGGCTGGAGGGCACGGGAAACCAGCCCTTTACCACCCGAACGGAAGGCTAAGGAAAATATTCGGGGAATCTTTATAAAAAGTTCACAGATGGCACCGGATTCTCTACAGACTTTTCCGGTGTCATCTGCTATAATAAGGGCTACTGAATTTTGTCAAAAGGGTTGCGCCCGGTTTTTTTGATGAGATTTAGCCACTGACTCTTTGACAGTGGGCTTGCATTGCTGTCTGCTTCCGGCAGGGCAGCTTTGAATTTGAAGATAAGGATGTGTCGATGGAATGATTTGTCCCAAGTGCGGCGAAGAGGTGTCGCAGGAGCTGGAGACTTGTCCCAACTGCGGTGCGGCAATGACAGCGCAGGAGCAGGATACAGATAACCAGCCTGTAGTAGAAGAAGCTCCGGCAGAGGTGGAAAGCAGCGTTCAGCCTGCGGAGGAAACCGAAGAAGCACCGGCAGCGGAGAACGAAGAAGCCGAAGAGACAGAAGCGGCGGAAGAAACGGCGGAGCCCGATGAAGACGCGGCACCTGCCGAAGTCCCGGAGGAAGCGCCGAAAAAGAAGAAAAAATCTCCCGCAGCAGTGATCGCGGGGGTTGTGATTGTACTTTTGGCAGTGATCGTGGCCTGCCTGGCGGTGGCGCTGAACTATGTGTCCAAGAATGGCAAGCTGCCCAGCCTGACGGAACTGGCAGAACAAGCCAAGGAGAAAAAGGTAGACGGCGATGCGGCAGCAGTGAAGGTCCAGAATGCCGACGGCGAAACCGTGGAGGAAATCACCAATCAGCAGCTGAGCTATTATTTCTGGGGCGAGTATTTCTACTATGTCAACAACTATGGTTTTAGCTTTGACGCTTCTCAGCCCCTGGATCAGCAGACCTATCAGGAGGCAACCGACAGCGAAACCGGCGAGACAACGGTGACCACCTGGGAGGATTATTTCCTGGAGAATGCCCAGAACAGCATCATTCAGACCGTTGCGCTGAAGCAGGAGGCGGAATCCAAGGACTTTACCATGCCCGAGGATTATCAGTCGGAATATGACTCCGTGGTGGAAAATATGGCAAGCAATGCTGCCAGCGCCGGCTTTACCGATGAAGACGGCAACGGCGATGTGCTGGCATATATTCAGGACTCCTACGGCGACAATGCGACGGTAGAGAGTTTTGAGCAGTACCTCTATGATTCCTATTATGTGTCCGCATATTCGGACTCCATTTATACGGGCTTCAGCTTTGACGACGATCAGATTGAGGAATACTACGACGATCATGCCGAGGAGCTCCAGAGCTATGGCATTGAGAAGTCCGATCTGCCCGACGTGAATGTCCGTCATATTCTCATTGAGCCCGAAAAGGATGAGGACGGCAGCATCAGTGACGATGCCTGGACGGCTGCCGAGGAAAAGGCACAGGAGATTCTGGATGAGTGGCAGGCAGGCGACGCCGATGAGGAAAGCTTTGGTGAATTGGCAAATACCTATTCCACTGACGGCGGCTCCAACACCAACGGCGGACTGTATGAGGACGTCTATCCCGGTCAGATGGTAACGGAGTTCAACGACTGGTGCTTTGACGCCAGCAGAAAGCCCGGAGATACCAGTATTGTAAAGACCAGCTTCGGCTATCACGTGATGTACTTTGTGTCCTTTACGGATACCTATTACTATAAGACCGTGGCAGAGCAGGAGCTTCGCTACAGCGAATACAGCGATTATATCAACAATCTTGTGAGCCAGTATACGTCCTCTCTCACCTCGGATGCAGGCATTGTAGAGCCCAGCGCGGTGAAGGAAATCCAGCAGAGTGCCGCAGAGCAGGCAGCTCAGGCAGAGCAGGATGCCCAGAATGCGGCGGAGAATACGGACAGTACGGCAGAGAACACGGACAGTACGGCAGAGAACACGGACACCCAGGACAGCGCAGAGGACGGCGCTGTGGGCTAATCACCACAGGAAAAGGGACTCGGAGAAATCCGGGTCCCTTTTTGTGCCTTGACAGAGGACAAAGAATTTGATAGGATGAGAAGCCAGAAAGGAGCGATCATATGGAACGCTATATTCCTGTGGACAAGCTGTCCAAAAAGCAGAAAAAGGCATACTATGCTGCCAGACGGGGCAGCTGGAACGGCGTCATTCCCGTGAGCCGGCAGGTGCCCAGTAAGAAAATCTACAACCGAAAACAGGCAAAGCATTGGAGGGACGAAGATGCTTTGCCTGTTTTTCATCATATAAAAAAGGCGCTGTATGGTCCGAGACATTCAAACCATACAGCGCTTTGTTTTTGATGTAGCTTAGTCCTTCATTGCGGCAACTTCGTCGTATTCCTTGACCACGGAAGCCTCAGGGGCTTTGGTGGCAAGGCTGACGATCACATTGACGATGATGGCAATGACAAAGGCGGGCAGCAGCTCATAGATGTTCAGGATGCCGCCAATGGGAGCGATGCAGTATTTCCATACGAACACCATCACACCGCCTGCAATCATGCCAGCCAGCGCGCCATACTTGTTGCTGCGCTTCCAGAACAGTGCCAGCAGAACCACAGGACCAAAGGCAGCACCGAAGCCAGCCCATGCAAAGGAGACGATGGTGAACACGGAACCCTCTTCTCTTGCCCAGATCACGCCCACCACGGCAATGAGAACAACGGTGAGTCGGGCGATGATCATGGCAGCCTTGTCCGACAGCTTCATCTTAAAGGTGCCCTGAAGCAGATCCTGGGTGACGCTGGAGGCAGCGGCAAGGAGCTGAGAGTCGGCAGTGGACATGGTGGCAGCCAGAATGCCGGAGAGAATCAGACCGGCAACAATGGCAGGCAGCGCGCCATAGCTGGAGAGCAGGGTGGAAATCTTGATGATGATCCGCTGAGAATCGGCAGCGGGAATGGAATCCAGAGCGCCGGCGTGAATCATGCCGTTTCCTACCACACCGATGAGTACGGCGATTGCCATGGAGATTACGACCCAGGTGGAAGCGATCCGGCGAGAGGTTTTCAGTTTCTTTACGTCCTCAATTGCCATGAAACGCAGAAGAATATGGGGCATACCAAAGTAGCCAAGCCCCCATGCCAGAGTAGAGAAAATGGTGAGGGGGGTGTAGGCATTTGCTACGCCAGAAGTGGCGTCGTAGGTCTGAGTGAAGCTCAAATAGCCGGGAAGCGACTGGGCATTGGACACCACGGCATCCCAGCCGCCTGCCATATGAATGCCAAAGAATACTACAATGATCAGCGCAATGGTCATGATAATGGACTGAATCAGGTCGGTGGTGGATGCCGCAAGGAATCCGCCCAGTGCTGTATAGAGCACGATGACCACAGCGGAAACAATCATGGCGGTGAAGTAGTCCACCCCAAACAGGCTGGAGAACAGGGTGCCGCAGGCATTAAAGCCAGAGGCGGTGTAGGGAATGAAGAAGACGATAATTACCAGTGCTGCAATGAGAGACAGCAGATTCTTGTCGTCATGATACCGGCGGGAGAAGAAATCTGGCACAGTAACGGCACCAATGTGCTGGGAATACCGGCGGATGCGCTTGGCAACGATCAACCAGTTGAGATAAGTACCTATGGCAAGACCGATAACCGTCCAGCCAACATCGGCAAGACCGCTGAGCAGTGCCAGACCGGGCAGACCCATCAGCAGGTAAGAGCTCATATCGGATGCCTCGGCGCTCATGGCAGTGACCAGAGGACCGAGCTTTCTGCCGCCCAGGTAGAAATCGTCGGTGGATTTGTTCTTTTTGGAGCAAATAACACCAATGACGACCATGCCGATCAGATAGACCACAATGGTTGCCATAATGAGAATGTTTTGTGTACTCAAAGTGATACCCCTTCCTTTGCGGCGCAGCGCCACATCAATCATGGGGCTTATTATACTGCAACAAAAAATAGACTGCAATACAGAACAAAGTATAGAATAAAACAGAGAAAAATGCCGCTGTATCCAACATAAAACGGTGAAATACAGCGGAATTTTAGGTAGACTAAAGTACAGAATAAAAATAAATCGAAATATTTAATTTTTAAAATATCCCAATAAATTCGGCAAAAGACTGGTTGCATAGACAGAAAGAGAGTAATTTCCCCCGCAAATGCACCAGTCGTACAGCAGAGCGCGCTCCTGCAGGGCGTAGGTGCGGACCATTTCATTGATGGAAATGTCCTGCCGTAGTTCTCCTGAGCGTTGTCCGTCGGTGCAGATTTTCCGGAGAATGCGGAAATAAAAGCGGCTCTGGTCCATCAGGTGCTTTTCACTGGTGGTAATCAGCTGGGTGGAGAGCAGCCGAGCCAGCAGCTCCAGAGAAATGGAGTTCTCGATCATAAAGAACAGCTCGTGATTTAGATAAATCAGTTGGTCAAAGGCGGAAAGGCTGGGTTCCATATTGGGAACCAGCTCCTGATATTTTTCGTCAAACAGGGTGGAAAGAGAGCTGAGCAGCGCATCCTTTCCCGCAAAATAGTGATAAAAGGAGCCCTTTGAGGTGCCGGACCGTTCTACAATATCGTCTACGGTGGTGTCGTCGTAGCCGTTTTCATAGAACAGCTCCCAAGCGGCGGATACAATGCGGCTCCGGGTGTTTCGAGCGGCGCGTTTGGACATGAAATCTCCTCCCCGACAGCCCCGGCGGTGATGAAAACACGGACGGCTGCATAGCTTTTATGGAATGATACTTGTACTTCATTGTATTTCTACGGGAAACACTTGTCAAGGAGGAAATCACCATGGGGCTGATTTTGGCGCTGGAGCGGATGTTGTGGACGGTTCCGCTGCCGCTGCTTTTGATGGGAAGCCATCTCTATTTTACCGTGCATTTGCGGGGAATTCAGCGGCACACTCTGCGGGGAATCCGATTGAGCGTAGGGAGTGGTAGAAAGGGCAATGGCGGTATTTCCGCTTGGGGTGCCCTTGCTACCTCGCTGGCAGCGGCAATTGGAACGGGAAACATCATCGGGGTAGCAACGGCGGTGGCATTGGGAGGACCCGGCGCAGTGTTTTGGTGCTGGCTCACCGGCGTTTTTGGTATGGCGACCCGATATGGAGAAACCCTGGTGTGCTTGCTGCATCGAAAGAAAAACGCGGCGGGAGAGAATACCGGCGGCGCCATGTATGTAATGCGGGACGTGCTGGGCTGGAGAAGGTTGGGGGCACTGTTTGCGGTAATGGGCATAGCAGCGGCAGTGGGGACCGGCGCGCTGATTCAGTCCAATGCCATTGCTCAGACATTGGGAGAAAAGGGGGTTCCGCTGCTCTTGACGGGAATTCTGGTGACAGCGGTGGCAGGCGCGGTGATTTTAGGCGGCGTGGGAAGCATTGCAAAGGTCTGCGAGGGATTGGTGCCCGCCATGTCGGGACTCTATTTGCTGGGCTGCCTTGCGGTGCTGATTCGATGCGGCGGACAGGTTTTGCCTGCGCTGAAGCTGATTCTGCAAAGTGCCGTGACGCCGCGAGCGGCAGGCGG
>CAJKNS010000069.1 GCA_905201305.1 uncultured Eubacteriales bacterium | reverse complement strand
TTTCTGACGAAAAATCTCTCGTCAGACTCTCTTGCCGATTTGTGCGGTATTGCCTAAGAACATTTCATGGATGGAAGAAGGTTAGTTCTGTGAAACATAAAAAGCCATGGATCATCACCGGCAGCGTTGTTCTGGCGCTGTGTCTGCTGACGCTAGGAATCTATTTCTTTGGAGACTGGAAGGTCACCGTTGTTCCCCGAGGCGAAGCGGATATGCAGGTTGCATATCGGGAACCCTATACCGACGCCGGGGCTGACGCCTGGCTGACCGGGCTGCATTTTATCAAAATTTCCGTGCCGGTGGAGGACGAACAGGCGCTCATTGAAACTGATACCCTGACCACCTATACCATTCGCTATTCCGCCCATGTGCTGGGCTTCCGCGGTGAAGCAAAACGTACCGTTCAGGTCATCGACGATACCCCACCGGAAATCACGCTGAAATCCGATCCGGACGCCTATACGCTTCCCGGTCACCCCTATGAAGAGGAAGGCTTCACCGCCACCGACAATTATGACGGCGATCTCACCGATCAGGTCACCAGCGAGGAAAGGGACGGCGTGGTATACTATTCCGTCACCGATTCCTCCGGCAATACGGCTACCGCAGAACGTAAAATTGTCTATGACGACCGGACTGCCCCTGTGATTACCCTGTCAGGCGACAATCCGCTTACCGTAGAGAAGGGAACCGAGATGCAGGAGCCGGGCTATACCGCCATCGACGACTGCGACGGCGATATCACCGACCAGGTCACCGTGACCCAGGGCGAAGACGTCATCAACTACACTGCCACTGATGCCCACGGCAATACTGCCACGGTGCAGCGTTCTCTTGTGTATGTAGACACCACACCTCCGGTGATTACTCTCAGCGGCAGCGGAGAAATGACCATTCAATCCGGCGAGAACTTCACCGATCCCGGCTATGCCGCCCAGGACACCGGTGATGGCGACCTCACCGCGTCCGTTACCACGGAGGGCAGCGTAGACCCCGGCACCCCCGGAGATTACACCATTACCTACAGCGTAACAGACTCCGCCGGAAACACCGGTACTGCTCAGCGGCTGGTGCATGTCAAGCAGCCTCCGGAAAATCCCGGCGACAAGGTGGTGTACCTGACCTTTGACGACGGTCCCGGTCCCTATACCCAGCAGCTTTTGGACGTGCTGGCGAAATACAATGTCAAAGCGACGTTTTTCGTCACCAATTCCAACTCCAAATATCAGGATCTGATCTATCAGGAATACGCTGCCGGACACGCCATCGGGATCCACACCTACTGCCATGACTATAATAAAATCTATGCCAGCGAGGACGCCTATTTCGAGGACCTGGAAGCCATGCAGGAGGTCATTGTTGCCCAGACCGGCGAGTCCACCAGTATCATTCGTTTTCCTGGCGGCAGCTCCAACACCGTCTCCAATATCACCCCCGGACTTATGACCACCCTGACCCAGGAGGTCCAGAACCGCGGCTATCAATACTTTGACTGGAATGTGTCCAGCGGAGATGCAGGGGAGACGACTGATACCCAGCAGGTGGTAGACAACGTCATTTCTGGTATTCAACAGCATAACGTTTCGGTGGTGCTCCAGCACGACATCAAGCAATTCAGTGTAAATGCAGTGGAGCAGATCATTCAGTGGGGACTGGACAACGGCTATACCTTCCTGCCCCTGAACTACAACAGCCCACCGGCACACCACCATATCAACAACTGACGAAGGGAGCTTTATTATGCGGATTCATTGGAACGATTCCTGGATGTTTTCTCCGGAATATCAGGAGGAAATGCGCCATCTGCCTATGACCGGAACCCAGGGCATAGAGGTACGTCTGCCCCATACGGTCGCGGAGACACCATACAACTACTTTGACGAAAAGCTCTATCAGAAAATCTCCTGCTACCAGCGAATGATTCCCCATACTCCAGAGTGGGAGGGGAAGAGCCTCCGGCTGACCTTTTTGGGCGCGGCACATCAGGCGCAGGTATTCCTGAACGGTGAACTGATTGGGGAGCACAGCTGCGGCTACACCGCCTTTACCGTGGATCTTACCGGCAGGCTCACGGAGGAAGATAATCTCCTGACCGTGCGGCTCAGCAGCCGGGAGGATCTGAACATTCCGCCCTTTGGAAATGTGATCGACTACATGACCTACGGCGGACTGTATCGGGAGGTCTATCTGGACGTACAGGATCCCTGCCATATCCGTGACGTTTTTCCGAAAATCCAGCTCACCGATGACGGCGTACGCATGGATTGTGAGGTCTATGTTTCCCCCGCATGCCAGGAGCAGCCCTGCCATATTCGCCAAAGCCTTCATCGGCTGGACGGTTCTCTGGTGGCGCAGCTGCCGCAGGACCACAGCCGTTACCTGCTCCACAATGTCTCGCTCTGGTCCCCGGAGCATCCCAATCTCTATGTGCTCCGGACCGAGCTTTTGGTGGAGGATACGGTGGTTGACCTGAGGGATGACCGTATCGGCTTCCGTCAGGTGGATTTCAAGTCCGACGGTCTGTATGTGAGCGGCGAAAAAATCAAGCTCCGGGGGCTTGACCGTCACCAGAGCTATCCCTATGTGGGCTATGCCATGCCGGAATCCATGCAGAAATACGACGCCGACCTGCTGAAAAACGAGCTGGGCTGCAATGCCGTGCGCACCTCGCATTACCCCCAGTCCCATCATTTTCTGGATCGGTGCGATGAGCTGGGACTGCTGGTATTCACCGAAATTCCCGGTTGGCAGCATATCGGCGACAAGGCATGGCAGGCAGTGGAGAACACCCGGGAGATGGTAACCCAGTACCGAAACCACCCCTCCATTTTCCTCTGGGGCGTTCGAATCAACGAGTCAGTGGACAACGATGCGCTGTATATGGAAACCAATCGCGTTGCCCACAGCCTGGATTCCACCCGACCCACCAGCGGCGTCCGCTATCTGCAAAACAGCAGTCTGCTGGAGGATGTCTATGCCTTCAATGATTTCTCCTACAACGGCACCGGCAGCGGCTGTCTGCCCAAGGCACAGGTCACGCCGGATATGGAAAAGGGCTATCTGATTTCGGAATATAACGGTCATATGTTCCCCACCAAGTCCTTTGATACTGAAGCCCATCGGCTGGAGCATATGCTGCGCCATGCCGCAGTGGTGGACGCCTATTACGGTCAGGAGGATATTGCAGGCGGCTTTGGCTGGTGCATGTTTGACTATAACACCCATAAGGACTTTGGCAGCGGGGACCGAATCTGCTATCACGGCGTGATGGATATGTTCCGGAACCGCAAGCTCGCCGGATATCTCTATGCCGCCCAGCAGGAGAATTACCCGGTGCTGGAGCTTTCCTCGTCCATGGACATCGGCGAGCATCCTGCCGGCGTCATTGGCGATATCTATGCCATCACCAACGCCGATTCCGTAAGGCTTTACAAAAACGGACGGTTTATTGCGGAATTTGACCAGTCGCCCTACCGGAATATGCCCCACGGTCCCATTCTCATCGATGATTTTGTGGGCAATCAGCTGCAGGAAGACGCCGGTCTTCCTGAGGATGCCGCTCATGCGGTGAAGGAAATCCTGCTTGCTGCCAACCGCTATGGGCTCCAGACATTGCCCCAGGAAATTCTGGAGCTGCAAGCTCAGTGCCAAAGCTGCTATGGCATCACCCCCGGGGAAATCGCCGTGTATTATGGCAAATATATCGGCAACTGGGGGCAAAGCGCCACCAGCTATCGGTTTGAGGCAGTCAAGTACGGAAAGGTGGTCAGCGTGATTACCCGCCAGCCCACAGAGCAGGTACAGCTTCGGCTGAATCCCTCTCACATCCATTTGACAGAACGGCATACCTACGATGTTGCAGCCGTCCGAATCGAAGCCAGAAGCGACTGCGGCAATCTGCTGCCGTTCTACCAGGAGCCGATGCAGCTCTCCGTCAGCGGAGATATCGCGCTAATCGGTCCCAGTATCATCTCTCTCAAGGGTGGCATGGGCGGAACCTATGTAAAGTCCCTGGGCAGGGAAGGGCAGGGGAGCCTGACCGTTTCCGCCCCCGGCGTACCTGACGTCACCATCGATTTTCAGGTTTCTATCGTTCCTTAACTCAAGCACCGCATTCACCCGGAATAGCATCGGCTGTTCCGGGTGTTTTGGCGTCAAGACACACCTGGGACACAGGCAAATGATATATTTTTGGTAAAAGGCGGAACGTTTTGGCTGTTTTCTGCGTCTATATAAGTAAGCGGACAGATAAGGAGGAACCATCATGAAAGCATCGCTGCTTGCCATTTCCCTGTGTATGGCGCTGCTCACCAGCTGCGCCCATGCGCCGGTTGCGGCTGCACCTGCTGTGCCGGAAGGGAAGCCGTTGATTGCGGATACCGAGAAGCTGGAATCCGTGATTTATCGGGATTTTGACGAAACCTGGTATGTAATCAACGCGGGAGATCGCGGCTTTTCTCAGGTGGAAACTGCCCTGGCTCAGCTTCACGGCGAACCCTGCGACAGACCCGACCTGGCTGGCTGCTATGATTTCTCCTTTACCCTGGGGGATACCGACCATGACCTGGTGCTTACCTCCGGCGACAACAAAAGCTATGTCAATCTGGACGGTCAATGGTATCAGACCGATTTGGATCTTGATATCGAACAGAATCTTGTCAAACTGCTGCTCAGCAAGGGCGATCCCATTCCCAAGGAGCAGTGGATCCATAACCCGGACTATGTTACCCTTTCTGGACTGCTGCGGAACAATTCCGGGATTTCCGGCAAAACCCAGACCATATGCTATCACGTTGCCCCCTATGAATACGCCGCGGATATTCCCATGGAGTCCTTAGTCAAAGGCGGCACACTGCCGGAGCTTGACCACTATACAAGCAGCTACAGCCTTGGACAATATCAAACGGATGGCAGCCTGTGGTGCTATACCGCCGGATGGCATTATGAATCGGACGATCCCAGTGAGTATCAGCAGCTCACTCTGACCATTTGGAGCGAAAAGCCCAAGGACCCTGAAAACACCGACGGCATGATCCTCTTTGAACCCCGTAAGCTGACCAAAACCGTGCTCAACGATTCCGGTGGACATGACATCACCGTATATGGCGACGGCACCGAGCTCACCCGGGCATCCTATCTGATTTTCACACTGCCCAACGGCGCCTACTGCCAGATTGCCGCCTTTAATACGGTAGATCCCGATGATGTTATGGCAGTTCTTCGCTGCCTGATCGACAAGGGCTTTGAACCGGACGATTATGCACAGATTCCGGATGCGGAGAGCGGCTATTCCTCCTGAACATAAGTTGCCTGCGACAGAAGCGCAATACTCTGCCGCAGGCAATTTTTGCGGTTACTGCTTCGGCGTCAATGCCGGGTTGAACGCATAGATATTCCTCCGGTCCAGCTGGTCCTTGAGCACCTCCATGGCTTCTCCAAACCGCTGGAAATGAACCACCTCACGGGCACGCAGGAATTTAATCACGTCGTTTACATCCGGGTCATCAGACAGCAGGAGAATGTTGTCATAGGTCGCCCGTGCCTTCTGTTCCGCCGCCATATCCTCTGTAAGGTCTGCCACCGGATCGCCCTTGGATGCCATGCTGGCTGCATTCCAGGGGGAACCGGACGCCGCAGTGGGATAAACGCCAACCCCGTGATCCACGAAATACGGTGCAAAGGCGCTGTCCTCCATCTGACTGTCGCTGAGATTGCGGGTGAGCTGATGGACCAGAGTGCCAATCATCTCCAAATGCCCCAGCTCTTCAGTGCCAATATCTGTCAATAAAGCTTTGAGCTTGGAGTCAGGCATACTGTACCGCTGGGACAGATAGCGAAGGGATGCGCCAAGCTCGCCGTCAGGACCGCCATACTGCGTGATAATAATACTTGCCAGCTTGGGATTGGGCTTCCGAATATGAATAGGATACTGGAGCCGCTTTTCATAGACAAACATGGGCTACACCCCTTTCTGTTCCAGTGCCGCGGTTTCTATGCGCGCCATATGCGCCTGCTGTGCGCTCTGACCGTCCCAGGGCCAGGGATCTCTTGCCCAGTCGGTGCCGTCGCTGGCAGTGAGTTGCAGCGGTCCATAGCGCCGCTCATATTCCGCCACGCCCTCGCCATAGAGCTTATTGTACTTCATAAACAGCTGCTGTGCCTCCCGGTCCTCTCCGTGGGTGTCCAAATACAGCCCCAGCTCCTGCACCGCAAAGCCCAGCGCCATCAGCTCCTGCAAGGGTGTTGGCGTTTCCGTTGTCTCATTGACCATCCCCCGATAGGGAAGATCCAAGCCCGGGAATAGCGTGCCTCTAGCCAGCGCCTGATCTGCCTGATAGCTGCCGTCGGTATTCCGCTGCACCGGCACATAGGGAACTGCCAGCATGCCGCAATGGGGCAGGATCCCGGTGGTTTGCGGATTGCATGGGGTCTGCTGTTTGTTCGTGTCCAATTGACATGTACCTCCTTTACCTGATCTCATGAGCAGTCTATGCGATTCCGGGAAAATCTGTTCGGATTATGGCTTTTCACAGGGGAATATCTGTGCTATAATAAGAATCTAACCAATCCGATTTTCCGATTTGCGGGATCATTGCCCGCCTATGTTCAGAAAGGAATCCTGCATCTATGGCTTCAAACGAGAAAAAAAAGCCCGAATTTTCCGCCCGCTCCGCCGATCCAAATGTGATGACCAGTACGGACTTCTCCTTTGTCCGGAAGCATTGGTATGTGGGCGTCAAAACCGCAGCCCTGTATATGATTTTCGCCATTCTCACCAGCTCCTTTTCCGTTCCCCTGTGGCTCAACTGGACGTTTTCGGTGATTCTACTGATTCTGTGGGTCTATTTTGACTACACGGATATCTACAAGCTTGCCATGCGGGATTACAATGTGGTAAAATATGGCTACATCGAATACAATCCCAAGCGCGGTCTGAAAACCGGACTTCTGGCGCAGATTCCCGGACTGGTGTGCGTGCTGTTTATGTGCGTGCTGTCCTTGGGCTCCGGCACCTGGTCCGATCTGTTTTCCATGCTGTGGCTGGTGTTCTATGCTCCCTTCGCAGCCTTTGTGGGCGCCGTAAAAATGGCTGTCAACACCTCCGTCTGGGGCTATGCGATTTTCTACATTATCCCCATGGTGTTCCAGCCCCTCATCGGCTATCTTGCCTATAAAAACGGCTACAATAACGTGGGCATTTTCTATAAGCTCATCTACAAATCCCGGGATAAGGATAAGCGCCTGCGGTAAGGCATAACTCGGAAACACCCTCATAGATTTTATGGGGGTGTTTTTATGAAGCAAGGTCGATTTCTGTCCTGTATGTATATGCTGTCGCTGACGCTGCTCACCGCCTTTGCCCTACACGGGCTTCGGGCACAGGCAACGGCAGCCGGAGAAGCAGCCATTCCACGGATCATTGTGCTCGACGCCGGTCACGGTGGAGCAGACGGCGGCGCATCCGGACCCGACGGCACCCGGGAATGCGACCTGAATCTTGCCATCACCCTGAAAACCGACGCCGTTCTGGGACTGCTGGGGGAAAATACGATGCTGCTCCGCAGTACCGATACGGATCTTTCCTCCTCCGACGCCAAGTCCATCTCCCAGAAAAAAGTCTCGGATATTCGCCGTCGGGTGGAGCTGGTCAACGCTCAGCCCGGAGCCATTCTGATCAGCATCCACTGCAACACCTATTCTCAGGAAAAATATCATGGGGCGCAGGTGTTCTATACCCCCGCCGGGACGGCGAAGGAATTTGGCGAAACCATGCAGCTTGCCCTGAAAACTGCGGTAGACCCCGGCAATGCCCGAATGGCAAAGGCCATTTCTCCGGACGTCTATCTGATGAATCATATTGATGCCCCCGGAATCCTCATTGAGTGCGGCTTTCTCACCAATCAAGAGGAGCTAAGCAATTTGAAGAACCCGGGCTATCAAAGCCGGCTGGCAGTGACCATTGCTGTTACCGCCGCAAACCAATCCCCGGAGCAAAGCTCCGGCGTATCGCTGAGGACGTATTATGAAAGAAAAGACTGTATTTTACTGCACCTCCTGCGGCAATGAAACCATGAAGTGGCAGGGGAGATGTCCTGCCTGCGGGCAGTGGAACACCATTGTGGAGCATAAAGCCGCGCCAAAGCCCAAGGGCGTCTCTCGTGCCGTTGCCTCCACCGGCGGCGGTCGTTCGGCGCAATGCACGTCCGCTGAAGGAGCTGGATACCACCGACGAGGTGCGCTTTACCACGGGAATGGGAGAGCTGGACCGGGTACTGGGCGGCGGCGCTGTGCGCGGTTCTCTGGTGCTGGTTGGCGGCGCCCCCGGAATCGGCAAATCTACGCTGCTGCTCCAACTGTGCGACTATGTGTCAAAGAGTCTCAAGGTGCTCTATGTCTCCGGTGAGGAATCGGAAACCCAGCTGAAAATGCGGGCGGTACGGCTGGGTGTTTCCGGAGACGGGCTGTTTGTACTGTCCGAAACCTCCATGGAGGATATTCTGGAAACCGTAGATGAGCTCAGCCCGGACGTACTGGTGATCGACTCCATCCAGACCCTTTATACCCAGGAGGGCACCTCAGCGCCCGGCAGCATCACCCAGGTAAAGGAATGCACCATGACCCTGATGCACCTTGCCAAAGCCCAGGGCATCACGGTATTCGTAGTCGGGCATATTAACAAGGAGGGCTCCATTGCCGGTCCCAAGGTGCTGGAGCATATGGTAGACTGCGTGCTCTACTTTGAAGGAGACCGGAACACCTCCTATCGGCTGCTCAGTGCCGCGAAAAACCGCTTTGGCTCCACCAATGAGTTAGGTGTCTTCGACATGCACGAAAGCGGCTTACAAGAGGTAGAGAACCCCTCTGAGATGCTCTTGTCCGGGCGTCCCCTCAATGCACCGGGCACCTGCGTTGCCTGCGCCATGGAGGGAACCCGTCCAATTCTCGCGGAAATTCAGGCGCTGGTGGTGTCCTCCAGCTTTAACGTCCCCCGCAGGACCACCGACGGCTTTGATTTTAACCGCGCAACGCTTTTAATGGCGGTGCTGGACAAGCGCGGCGGTATGCGGCTTTCCGCATGTGACGGATATATCAACGTCATCGGCGGTCTGAGCCTGTCGGAGCCTGCGGCGGATCTTCCACTGATCCTGGCGCTTGCCTCCAGCTACCGTGACAAAGCCATCGCCAACAATGTGGCTGCCATTGGAGAGGTTGGACTGACCGGTGAAATCCGCGCGGTCAACAATCTTGGTCTGCGGTTGGGGGAGCTGAGCCGACTGGGCTTTACCCGGGTGCTGATTCCCCATCAGGGCAGCGCCAAGGTTCTGCCACCGGAGGGAATGACCGTTGTGCGGGTGAAAAACATTCGTCAAGCCATTGACGAAGCATTGGAGGGATAAGCCGTGTCCCACCGTATTATGATTGTGGAGGACGATCCGGTCATTTCCGGTTCCATATCGAAATTTATTGCCGGCTGGGGGCATCAGGTCCATATTGCCGAAAATTTGCGGGATATTATGCCGGAATTCGAAGCCTTCCAGCCTCAGCTGATGCTGCTGGATATTTCCCTTCCGTTTTACGACGGCTACCACTGGTGTCAGGAAATCCGGAAAACCTCGCAGATTCCCGTGATTTTCATCTCCTCCGCCGCAGAAAATCTGAATATCATCATGGCGATCAATATGGGCGGGGACGATTTTATTGCCAAGCCCTTTGATCTCAGCATTTTAATGGCAAAGATTCAGGCGCTGCTGCGGCGGAGCTATGACTTTTCCGGCGTCACGGCACAGCCTCAAGCCCAGGGTGCGGTTTTAAACACCGGCGACGCCAGTCTCAGCTTTCAGGGGCAGCGGATTGAGCTGACCAAAAACGAATACCGGATTCTGGAGGCATTGATGGCGCGCACCGGCACCGTGGTTTCCCGGGATACGCTGATGGAAAAGCTCTGGGAAACCGACAGCTATGTGGACGAAAATACCCTGACCGTCAATATTGGCAGACTGCGCAAAAAGCTCGCTGCCGCAGGACTTCCGGACTTTATCGTTACAAAAAAGGGCATGGGCTATCTGATTCCGTAGCCCGGAAAGGAGCCAGGGATGCTGCGATCTTATCTAAAGCAATATCGTATGCCGGTGGTGTTTGCCCTGGCGCTTTATCTGATCTGCTTTGCGGTATTGCTGCTTTCCGGTTTGCCGGTGACTGCCGTCTCCTATGCCTTTGGTCTTGGGGGCGTGGTTGGCATTGTCATGCTCATCGGCGGCTATGTTTCCTTTACCCGC
>CAJKNS010000068.1 GCA_905201305.1 uncultured Eubacteriales bacterium | reverse complement strand
TTGCCGGCGGCGGCGGACTCATCTCCCTGCCCGCCTATCTGATTGCGGGGATTCCCACCCATACCGCCATTGCCACCAACAAGCTCTCCTCCTGTACCGGCACCTTCGTTTCCACCGGTCGGTTCCTGAAAAACGGCTATGTCCCGGTAAAGCTCTCTCTCTGTGCTGCCGCCATGGCGCTCATTGGCTCCACCATCGGCGCCAATATCTCCATGCTGCTGTCCGAAAAAATTCTCCGGGGCATGCTGCTGGTGGTGCTGCCTGTGGTGGCATTTTACGTGCTGAAAAACAAGTCCATGGGCGAAAGTGAAAACACCGGCACCCGCTCCCAGGAAGCGCTGTATGCCATTGCCATGGGTGCAGGGCTGGTGATCGGCATTTACGACGGCATCTACGGTCCCGGCACCGGCACCTTTCTATTGCTGATTCTCACGGGTCTTGGCCGCATGGATTTGAAATCCGCTGCCGGAACCACCAAGGTAATCAATCTTGCCTCCAACGTTGCTGCGCTGATTACGTTTATTTTCCACGGGCAGATTTATTGGGCGCTGGGGCTTACCGCCTCGGTGTTCTCCATCGCCGGACACTATACCGGCGCAGGACTGGTGGCAAAGGACGGCAAGAAAATTGTCCGCCCGGTGGTGCTTACTGTACTGTGCATCCTGTTTATCAAAGTAATTGTCGGATTCTGATTCCGCCGTATCGCAAAAGCGCCATGCTGCAAATTCCGCAGCATGGCGCTTTTTTGTATTTGTCGTCAGCTCAGTGCATAAACGGTTCCGGCAATTTCAATGGATTCCACCTGTTCCAGCTCCAGCACAGGGTTCATCACCCAACTGTAAACATAAGCGTCGTTTCCCTTGGTGCTGGCGGTACGACTATAGTTCTGCGCCTGGGGCGTTTCCAGCTGAATGACGCTGCCGTCCTTCATATGGACCTTCACATTCCCCACCAGACTTCTTACGGTCTGGTCCCAGGTGTCGTCATAGGCAGTGAAGATGGCACGTTCATCCCCCTGGGTAAAATATACGCCGTCCTCAGGGGTGCCAGGATTCCACTCTTTTCCGGTGTACTGCTCCATAAAGGTCTTGCCCCGATCCGGCACGCACACCCGGGTGCACCACTGCTCCGCATACTCATGGTTCACGGTCACTTCAATGGTTCCTGCACTCACCGCAACATCGGTTACGGTACCGTCGGCATCTGCCAGGTCATTGTGAATGGTCATCTGCTCGTTGGTATGGAGTGACGGGCTCTCTGTCAGCGGAACCGCAATGGTCTCATATTCATCCACCACCGGATTCTCCGTATCCCGATTCCCATGGACCAATGTAATGTTCAGGCTCTGCCCAGGCTCCAGCTGCTCGCTGACCGCAGTGACCTGAAGCACGATTTCGTCCTCGCTCTGACTCTTCACCGTCGCCTCAGCAGGCAGAAACGCCCCATAGAATTCCAGCTCCGAGGTATCCTCCGGATTATCGCAGATAAACTCTGCCGACCAGGGCTCGTCCGCTGCCACCTGAGAATCCTTCATCGGGTTCACGGACAGATAGGCAACCATCCGGTTGCCGCTGACAAAGCTGGACAGCAGCTTGACCGTGCCGTCCTCCGACTGCACTATGGCAGTGTCCACTGATGTGCCGTCCTCCTGTCCGCTGGTGTAGTCCGTAAAGCCCTCCACCTGCTGATTTTCGCCAATGCCCAGCCAGGACCGAATCTGTGCGCCCCAGCCCAAATTCTCTGCTGCCGCTGTGGCAGAGAACACCACCGTCAGTACCGCCGCTGCAGTGAGCCAGCGGGTCAGCTGGGTCTTTCGGAATTTTTTGACGTGCTTTCCATAGGTATAGGCTTCGTCCAGATAGCCTTCGTCAATATCGCCCATAGCGCGAAACAGTTTATCGTCTTTCATAGGTCAATGCCCTCCTGTTCCAGAAATGCTCTAAGCTGTTTCCGTGTGCGGTGGAGCATGGATTTTACCCGGCTCTCACTGCACCGGAGCTGCCCGGCAATCTTCAGAATTGATGTACCATAGTAATACCGCAGCACAAATGCCACCCGTTTTTCCTGCGGAAGTTCCTCTAAAAAGCGGTTTAACAGCTCTGGCAACTGCTTTTCCTCCAGCGCCGCATAGGCATCTCCGACTGCGGGAATGCAGCCCTCCAGCTCCTCCATTGCCGCCTGTACTGTGCTGCCGCCCCGCTTCTGGGTTTGCTCCCGCCGGATGCAGTTCAGCGCCAGGTTTCGGGTGATTTTTCCAAGGAACGGCCCCAGATGCTGCGGACGGGACGGGGGAATGGCGTTCCAGGCATGCATCCAGGTGTCGTTCAGGCACTCCTCCTGATCCATCCGGTTTTGCAGTAGATTCCCTGCCACATAGCCGCAATAGCCGCCGTAGGCTTCCTTTGCCGCCTGAATTGCCTGGGGATCCCGGGCGAAAAACAGGTCGATGATCTCGTTGTCGTTCATAACATACTCCCTTCGAAAGGTCCTTTCACCCTATACGAACCGATATTTTAGCATGGGTTGCATCTTCGGTCAAAAATTCTTTTTTGCGAAAAACAGCACAACTGGGCGCTCAGGTTCAAAAACAGACCCGTACATTCCGCCCAAAAACCACAGGTTTATTCTGGCAAGTATTCGTCATTGTGCTATAATATAGCCAGGCTCGGAGCATGGCGGCATTCACCATCCGCCAATCCGGCTCCGAAAGGAAGGAGTTATTATGAAGAAGAATGTGAAGCACCTTTCCCAGGCAATGAGCCTTGGATTGTGCGCCGCTCTGCTGGCAACCACAGCGCTGGCTGCCACAGCAGCCCCCTACACCGGCGCTGCCGCCGACATCACTGCCCCCGCAGGGCAGCAGGCAACGCTGCTGGTAGACGGCAAGGTCACCCGTTTTGACGGCAGCGACGCCGTCTACACCGATGCCGACAAGGCTGAGGTGGTCTACACCGACGATCTGGACGATGCTTCCAGCCGTCTGTCCTCCTTTACCGCAGGCGGTGCAGACGAAACCGACAACGACTACGCCTATCATGCAGCCCTGTTTGTCAATGAGACCGGCGTGGTAGACGAAAAGTCCGTCACCGAAGCTCTGGGCAAGGACGCAGTATACGATGGTACCCATGCCGAAAACGTCACCATCGACAGCACCGATCCCAGCTTTAACGGCATCATCATTGCAGGCGGCATCGACTACACCATCGCCAAAGCCACCATTCGCTTTGACACCGACGGCAACGGTCTTCAGGCATGCGACTTCTCCGGCAAGGGTACCGCCATCACCTCCTTTGGCGAGGGCACCAAGCTCACCGTCGAGGATTCCGACATCAACGTATCCGGCGTTGCCAACATGACCCTGTTTGCCGACTCCGGCTCCACCCTCACCGTCCGGAATTCTACCCTGCATTCCGACGGCGGCACGCTCCACGACGGCTATAAGAACTCTCCCTCTCAGAACACCATGGTTGCGCCACCCTGGATTCTCGGCATCATGGGCGCTTCCCGCTGCACCAATCTGGAGGGCAACAACACCACCATGAACGTCATCGACAGCCAGACCTCTGCGGCTCGCTGGGCCATTCTGTCCACCGACTCCGGCTCCAACATGAAGCTCAACGTGGTCAACTCCACCATGGATCTCACCGGCAACGACAAAATCATGCAGGCGGACGGCACCTACAAGGACGAAAACGGTGATCCCAACCCCTTCACCCAGCGTTCCGGCTATGGCACCTATGTGATCGGCTCCGCCGACGAGCAGTTCCTGGGCGTTACCATGAACGTGGGCACCTATGCCTCCATCTTTACCGGCGGTTCCGGCACCTACACCAATCTGGAAGCCGGCAAGACCTATGAGCTGATGGACGCCAACGGCGAGGTTTCCGAAACCTACGAGGCAACGGAGGATAAGGCAACCGTCATCAACTCCGACACCTTCGGCTTTATGTCCCATCAGGGTGAGGATACCATCAATCTGGAGGGCGGCACCGAGGTCAACTCCGGCTACGCTTCCCTGCTGATTAAGAACACCCAGGGCGATACCACCGTCAACGTATCCGACGGCGCAACCCTGAACTCCGACAACGGTATTCTCATGCAGGTTATGGACAACGACGACTCCACCACCGGCATGAACACCGAAACCTTCAGCTTTAACACCACCCATGAGGAGCCTGCAGGCTGGCCCTCCGAAAACGGCAACGTCTCCACCGAAATGTCCTCCGATTCCGATACCACCGAGGCAGGCGATATGGAAGGCATGATCGGCGCAGACGGCAACATGGGCGGCGGCGATATGGCACCTCCCGAGGGTGATCCCGGCGGACCTGGCGGTCCTGGCGGTCCTGGTGGTCCCGGTGGACCTGGCGGTCCTGGCGGCCCCGGTGGTCCCGGCGGCGAGGGCGGTTCCTCCGGTCCTGTGGTCAACCATCTGAATGTCACCGGCACCGAGTTGACCGGCGATATCTATAACGGCTCCGGCTACTACGGTCAGACCGCAGTTGGCATCGAAGTAAATCTGGGCAAGGACGCCGTACTGAACGGCGCAGCCGCACAGACTGAAACTATCCATACCGATGCCATCAACTACACCTCCAAGGTTCTCCCTGAGGGCACCTCCGCAGAGGATGCCGGTCAGCTGACCTCCTTTACCATCGCTGAGTACTATAACATCGGTCACGTGGCAAACCGTTTCTACAACAACGGCGACAACACGCTGGTCATGAACCTCACGGATAATGCAGTGTGGAACGTCACCGGCGACTGCCTGCTGTCCTCCCTGACCATCGGCGACGATGCTGTGGTGGAAGCACAGAACGGCACCCTGGAAATGACCGTGGACGGCGAGCCCACCGAGCTGGTGCCCGGCACCTATGAGGGAGAAATCCGCATCAGCTACACTGAAAACGAGCCCGAAGAAGCACATGCCTCCGCTGCGGAGTCCGCCGCTTCCGAAATCGCCGCTCCGGCAGCTACCCCCGCTGAGACTAAGGCTCCTGCTGAAACTCCCGCAGAAACCTCCGAGACTCCTGCCGAGACCAGCGGCATGTCCGGCGGCGCAATCGCCGGCATCGTCATTGCCATTCTGGCAGTTGCAGCAATTGTTGTAGCCGTTGTGGTCAAGAAAAAGAAGAAGTAATTCTTTGATTAAAAAGGGCTGCCGCCTTTGGGCGACAGCCCTTTTTTTTGCGCGCACACCATATGGGAGCTTACAACGCAAACTGTCCCTTGCGGGATAGTTAGAATTCGTGATACAATGAGAGAAGAAAATCAGGAACCATAGGAACCTCATGGAGAAAGGATGATTATCATGCGCTTTCCTCAGGAAAAGATGGAAATATTCTATCCCGGCGTCTACACCCCCGAAGAGCAGGCTGCCATTGACCGCTATAACCGCGGCGAAACCGGGCGGATGTTTGGCGGAAAAGCCCCTGCGCTACCCTCCACCGATCCCTGGATTATGCAGCTTTATGCCCGGTGCTGGGACCGCTGGAACCCGCTGTTCAACGATCCGGAGTATGCAAAGCAGTCGGTTTGGGGGAACCTTCCTGCCATTCCCGGCTATGTTTCCACCGAAACCCGGTATAATGTGCCGCCAGAGCTGGGCTATCTGATTCGTCCCGATGGCACCGCATTTTTAGGCGACGGCTATGACCATACCGATGAGTTTTTTGCCCCGGTTTTCCCGGGTGATACCTTCCACAGCAAGGACAGCGGCTGGCAGGTGGTAGACGTTACTCCCAAGGAGGGCAGCGTCAAGCGCCTGATGATTTTCATCTGCTGCACCGACGTCTATAATCAGAACGATCAGCTGGTGGCACGGTGTACCCGTCGCTGGCCGGAGCAGCTGATGCGTTCCAAGGATCCGGAAATCAACGAAATCCTCGCTTCCGAGGTTCCCGGTGCACCTCCCAAAAAGGCGCCCGAGGGAAAACCCGGCGGCGAGAAAAAAGCACCCCCACCCATGCCCGGCGGCGGAGTTGGCGGTACAGCGCGGCATAAATCCCATTTCATGACTCCTGCGGATTATGATATCTTCAAAGAAATCTGGAAAAACGAGAAAATCCGCGGCAAGGACACCCTGTATTGGGAGGACGTCAACATTGGCGACGAGCCCACGCCCGTAGCAGCCCCCCCTCAGGTGGGCTTTGAAATTGTGCGCACCATTGCCGCCTGGAATATCATGAAGGACAACAACGGACTTCAGGAGGTTCTCACCGGCAAGGGCGGCGATCCCCATTTCTATCGCTATAATCCCGAAACCGGCCTTTACGACAACGAAGCCGGTCATTTGGGACTGGGCTGTATCGCCTATCTCTATAACTTCCACGCAAAGCTCATGGGCACCCGTATTCTCACCAACTGGTGCGGTGACGAGGGCTTTGTCACAAAGCTGGGCTGGCGGTTTGTCAACGACGCGCCCAAGGATGAGCAGTTTAACCACTTCCCCGCAGGCTTCTACCGTCCCACGGAGCTGCTAAAGGTGCCCTATATGCAGGACCGCTATGCCAACATTCACGGCTTTGGCGACGACGCCTTCATCACCCGGGGCTATGTCTATGCCAAGTACATCGGCGAGGATGGCGGACATTATGTAGACCTGATCTGCTGGTGTGAGGATCTGGACGGCAACATTGGGCAGGAGATTCCCGCAACCGTAAAGCTGCCCAGCCGCGGTTAATTCATCCGGATTCAAAATACAGAAAAAGAGCTGGAACTCTGCGGTTCCAGCTCTTTTCATATGCTCTATGGAATTATTCCACTACCAGCTTGCCGCCGGAGGTCAGCGCATATTCGCCCTTCAAGCCGCAGCCCTCGCCAGCCACTGCATGGATGGTGATGCCAGCGCCCGCATCCATCTGATTCTCCTTTACGTCGCCCACCAGGCAAACGGTAGAGTCGCCGGCTGCCGTCCAATGGCTTCCCTCCAGAGAGATATAGGCATCGGTAATTACGCCTGCAACCTTGGCGTTGAGGATGGAGACGTTCATAGTGCGGTCCGTATCGTCGTTGACAATATCGCCCTGATAGTCGCCGTTGGCAATGACGGCATTGACACCATAGCACTTGAGCTTCATGTCGTCGGGCACCTTGGTGGCAGCATCATCATCGTTGACAATGGCATGGACCAGATACTTGCCGGTCTTTACCTTTGCGCCGTCCAGCTTCAAATAGACGTTCTCGGACTTCACGAAGAACAATGCCTCGCCAACATCCCAGTCGCCGCCGGTGATATGGCACTCCGTGGTCTCGGTGTAGTGACCGCGCACGCCATGGAGCATGGCGCCATACTGTCCGGACTTGACGGTGCCGCCGTTGAACTTCACCCAGGCATCGCCTGCAATAATTGCAACATGGGTGTCTACGGTAATCCGGCAGTCGTTGAGCACGTTATGGCAGCCGTTGTCTGCATAGGTGCCATAGCCGACGGTATCGCAGACCACATCGCAGTTGTTTGCCTCCAGATACAGGTCGCCGTTGGAGCCGTCGGTGGACAGTGCCGCCCAGGAATGCGCCAGAATCTTGGAGTCATAGAAATATGCCCGGGAATTGCCCATGGACAGATGGGTCCGGCAGTTGCCGCCCAACTTCAGTCCCGGAGGGGGCTCCATCATGCCGGAAGCCACACGGGGCACATAGCTCTTGGGAATCTCGCCGCCCTTGGCATCCAGCACGCAGTTCCGAACAATCAGCGTGCCGTTGCCGGTGACCACGGTGCAGGGACGGATGACGCCGTGGGTGGTTACCTGCACGTTGTCCATCTCGCACTTTGCAGTATCGTTGACCATGATGGCAGAGCCGTTGCCTGCAAAATCATCGATGCCATAGCCGGTGAGATCGAACTGAGAATTCTTGATGGCATAGACGGAATCGCCGCCGATATACAGACCGTTCAGGCAAACCTCGTCGGTCTTATAGGAAGCGTTTTTCATCTCGGTATCGGTGATGTCGCCGGAAATCTCCGCATAGGGATGCTCTGCCATATAGAGCTTGCCGTCCAGCACATCCATGGATTCCATTCTGGGGAACGGAGGTGCCTTGGGAGGACCGCCGCCGGGGAATCCGGGACCGGGCTTGCCAGGCTCTACATCTGCACCGGGAATGGAGCCGGGATGCTCAGAGGGACGGCAGGTAGGCGGGCAGGGCTTGAGCTCTGCAGCCACAGGGCGTCCAAATTCGTCTACCCCAGGGCCGCCGGGCATGGGAGGCATATCGCCGGGACCGCCAGGACCAGGACCGGGCATATCGCCCATAGGCGGCATCATGTTGACTTTTTCCGGCTTGTTCACGGGACCTTCCAGAATGGGCATGCCGTATGCCGGAATCTTTGCCTGAATGGTGTTCATAAGTACCCTTCTTTCAAATGAGATATGTGGAATCCGAATATTTCACATTCTGATTATACCACAGTTTTCACTGCGGGAAAATATACATTTTCGGCTTTTTACAGTCACATTCTGCGCATTGTCATCCCCCGTGCATAGAAAACGGGCAGAAACGCGCTGCCGCATTTCTGCCCATGCTGTTATTCAAAGATCAGCCCGCGGAAACCACCGTCAGCCGCGGCTCAGGGGTTTCGACCTTCTGGAAGTCGGCACCCAGTGCACGGAATTTCTCGGCGATATTCTCATAGCCACGCTCCACATATTTAATGTCGGAGATGGTGGTGGTGCCCTCTGCCACCAGACCGGCAATGACCATTGCCGCGCCTGCCCGCAGATCGCATGCCTTTACCGGGCAGCCCCGAAGCTTGGGAACGCCCTCAATGATGGCAACCTTGCCGTCTACCTGAACCTGTGCGCCCATCCGTCTCAGTTCGCCGATATAGCGGAAGCGATTATCCCACACGCTTTCGGTGACAACGCTGGTGCCCTCTGCCACGGACATGCAAACGGCAATCTGCGGCTGCATATCGGTGGGGAAGCCGGGATGGGGCATGGTCTTAACCTTTGTCTTTTTGAGATGACCGGTGGACTCCACCAGCAGTGCATCGCCCTGATCGGTGATTTTAACGCCCATTTCCCTGAGCTTTGCGGTAATGCAGTCCAGATGCTTGGGAATGACATTCTTCACCAGCACCTTGCCGCCGGTTGCTGCAACAGCCGCCATATAGGTGCCTGCTTCGATCTGATCGGGAATGATGGAATAGGAGCCGCCGCGCCGCCGCTTAACGCCCCGGACCTTAATAACATCGGTACCGGCGCCGGACACATTGGCGCCCATGGCATTGAGGAAGTTTGCCAAATCCACAATATGCGGTTCCTTGGCAGCGTTTTCGATGATGGTGGTGCCCTCTGCCAAAACAGCGGCAATCATAATGTTCATGGTTGCGCCCACAGAAACAACATCCAGATAGATGCGGCTGCCATGGAGCTTTGTCTGGGTGGTTGCAATGATATCGCCGCTGACAATCTGCACGTCGGCGCCCATGATGTTAAAGCCCTTGATATGCTGGTCGATGGGACGGACGCCGAAATCGCAGCCGCCGGGCATGGAAACCGTTGCCTTGCCAAAGCGACCCAGCAGTGCTCCCACCAGATAGTAGGACGCGCGGATCTGACAGGCAAGCTCATGGGGCACAGAACTGGTGTGGACGCCGGTGCAGTCCAGCTCAAAGGTGGTCCGGTTAATCATCCGAACTGCAGCGCCCATCCGAGTCAGGATATCGAAATAAAGCTGAATATCCGACACATCCGGGACGTTCTCGATTCGACAAACACCGTCTACCAGCAGAGCCGCCGGAAGGATTGCCACCGCTGCATTTTTTGCGCCGCTGATTTCTACTTCACCGTTCAGCGGATTTCCGCCGTGTATCACATATTGTGCCATAACGCACCCTCTCAATCTCTATTGATCTATCTTACGTTCTATAGTATGCCGCATTGACAGCAAATGTATCAAAACCTGTTGACATAAATATGTCCAGCGCGGCTAGTATAACACAAAGTATGTTCTGTGTAAAGGATTGCAAAGAAAAAACGCCGGTTTTCTCGCGAAAATGCAGGAAAACCGCCAGGTTTTTGTTGAATTTTCGACCATTTCTCCTCAATCTTGAAGATCCTACGCCATTTTCCGCCGCATATTGCAAAAACCGCAGCCGAGATATCCTCTGCTGCGGTTACAATATCTATTGCGTATTTAGCGGAAGGATTCCCGCAGCCCCTTCAGAATTGCGGCGGTTTCCTGCTGCAAGCCGGAAGCCGTTGTGCTGGCGGGTCCCTTGCCGTTCAGCCATTCCGGACGAGGCACGGGAAGCCGCTCAAACCGCTTTGCAAAGGTTTTGTCCACCCCCAGCGCCGCCGCCTTGGGCAGCTGGCTTTGGAAGAAGCGGTTGTTCCGTCCGGTGA
>CAJKNS010000067.1 GCA_905201305.1 uncultured Eubacteriales bacterium | reverse complement strand
AAGACCGGTGTCGCCGATTGCCATCATGGACAGCAGGGACATCAGACTTCCACGCTTGACCAGCAGCACAATGCCCAGTGCAGGCAGCAGAATGATGCCAAGCCCGCAGTTGAGCATGTAGTTGGGGCTGCCGAGAAACCGCCGGAATTCCTTTTTCAGCAGCGCCTTGGACGGACTGCAGGCAGTGAGCGGCTGAGCGTGGTAGCGGGCTTTTGCGACAGTGGTGCTGGAGGTTGCGATTTTCAGGAAGCTCCGGGACAGCAGCCGCCATACCAGAAAGGTGAGCAGCAGGGAAACAGCGGTGACTGCTGCTAGGGCGGGGTAGCTGCCGGCACCGGCTTGCCCCAGCAGATACAGAGGATAGGCAGCCCCATGGACCTTTTCGCCGTAGAGCACGGCATTTTCGATGAGATCCTGAAGAATATACTGAATCCGGAAGCAGAATACATAGTATACCGCGAAAAATACCAGGGATACCAAAACCGTAATGAAGCTCTTGTTTTTCAGCTTCAGGCTGATTTTTGCCACGACCCAGCCCAGCAGGCAGGAGAGCACCAGCACCAGCAGGGAGAGGGACAGCAGCAGAAGCAGGCAGCCCAGTACGCTGCCCAGGGTAAACGCGCCGCAAATCCAGTAGACAATGATGGCAGGCAGCATCACAACGCCGGAATACATCAGCCCCATAAGGTAGACGCTCAGCAGCCGGGATGCGATGATGCAGCCGGTGGGAATGGGCAGCGACAGCAGCAGGTCGTTATCCTTGGACAGATACAGACTGGAATAGGTGTTAAATACGCTGCCGAATACGCCCAACAGCAGCGCAAGCAGCGTCATAATCGTAAAGTAAAACCAGCCCATGCCCGCGCTGACCAGGGAAGAGCAGAGCGCCAGGGACAGCATGGTAAACATACTGCCTAAGAGCCCCACCATCAGCAGCCCAAACAGCACGAAAAATGCAATGGTCGAGCCGGTGGAACGCTTTTTGTTCTTTTTCTGATCGTAGAAATAACTGCGGAAGATTTCCGTAATCTGTTTTTTTACCAGCAGCTTTAGCATGACGGTTCCTCCAGTTCCAGGAATACCTCCTCCAGAGAATCGTCGCCCTTGACTTCCTCCATGGTGCCGGAGCGAATCAGCTTGCCGCCCTTAATGATGGCAACCTTGTCACAGAGCTTTTCTGCCACCTCCAGCACATGCGTGGAGAAAAAGATGGCGCCGCCTGCATCGCAGATTTCCCGCATCATGCCCTTGAGAAGATGGGAAGCCTTGGGGTCCAGACCCACAAAGGGTTCATCCATAATAATCAGCCTGGGACTGTGAATCCAGGCGGCGATGATGGCGAGCTTTTGCTTCATACCGTGGGAGTAGCTGGCAATGGGCTGACCGAGGTCGTCCGTCAGCTCAAACAGACCGGCGTATTTTTCGGTGCGGCTTTGACGGTCCTGGGCGTTGACACCGAATACATCGGCGATGAAGCTCAGATACTGAATCCCGGTCATGTATTCGTAAAGGTCGGGATTGTCGGGGATATATGCCAGCGCCTTTTTGCACGCCAGCGGCTCCGTCTGAATGGAATGACCGTCGATGGTGATTTCGCCGCTGTCGAACTGCAAAATGCCCACAATGGATTTCAGTGTGGTGGTTTTGCCTGCGCCGTTGTGGCCGATAAAGCCGTAAATTTCGCCGGGAGCAATGTGCAGCGACAGATCATCCACTGCCTTTTTATCTCCGTAGCACTTGGTCAGGTGCGAGATGTTCAGCATATATGTTCTCCTCCTTTTATTTGAATAAAGTGATGTTTCACTCCAACAGAACATTGTTATACTAGCCGCTGTGGAGCGGTTTGTCAAGAGAAACCGAGATACCGCCGGAACTGCTATTGTTATGTATGCAGCCCGGCGGTATCGTTTATTTAATTTCCTGCTCCAGCTTGTCAAATTCCGGTGTGGAGAAAAACTCTCCCAATGTAATGCCCAGACCATCGCAGATGAGCTTGATGGTCAAAAGCTTGGGATTATGGCTTTTCCCGTAAAGTATATTTTTGAGACTGGACGGGGGCAGGGCGCAGAGTGCGGCAAGACGGTTGATGCTGAGATTTTGCTCGCCGCACAGCTGCAAAATCCGGTTTCTTACGGCGGTTACGGTATCCATTTCGTTCCTCCCCTAATGCCTTTTCTTTTTAGAATATCCGAAAACTATAGACAGAATAGGCTATGTGTGCTACCATTGAACTGGATATAGAAGAGAGAAACGGAAAAATCAGTAGGAAAATATCAAAATATGTTTGAAAATAACATAAATATACTTAATGTGGAAGAAACTGCGACATACTCAACCGGATCGCGCTGCAAAGGCGTGGGGAGAAAAACCGGCTGAGATGGGAAGGATGAAATGATATGGCGGATTACAAAAGAATGTACACGGTACTATGCGGCGCAGTGGATGAAGTAATTGATCCGCTGGAGCAGATTCCAATGGCAAGGTCATCTGTACAGGTGCTGCGGGAGGCGTTGCTTCGGGCAGAACGCATCTATATTGATACCACAACCTACTCCCAACTGTCAAAGCATCCTCAGGTTGTGGAGCTATGTAATGATGACCTGGCAGGACGCCGTGAGGAAGGCTGACTGCCTTTTTCGGAGGCTATAACAAAGAAATCGGACCGCCGGTGTTGGCGATCCGATTTCTTTGTTGTTTAGGAGAAAAGAGGGGGAATGAAAAAACATGAAACAATCTATATATAAAGCACATGCTGTGCCTGCTGCCTTGCTGTTTTCTTTTGATGATCCCAGTATATCCGGGGACTATGACACGGGTTTGAATGAAAATAAAACAGTTTGTGAATATACGAGGAGAAAAAACAGCTTAAAACTGGCAAATGGTGGATGCTTTGCAAGCTAAATGCTGTTTTACTGCAAAATCGGGAAAATCACCACAATAACATATAAAACAAATGGGAATAAGGAAATAATGACGAAATATGCAACGAAACTGTGAAAAGAACGGGAAGAATTGGTGACATTTTGGTGTGTAAACACAAATATATGGAAAAAACGGGAGCAGAATTTCAGAAAGCGACAGCGCCCTTTCATAAAATGGATTGCAAAACGGATCGGGAAACTATATAATGAGTGCATCAAAGCGGATTGACAGTTGCATACTATGGGTTCGCAATGATAAGAACGGAATAGTGGGAGAGATCTTCCGCTTTCCCGATGAATCCCAGGCGAAAGCAAATTATCATGAATGGAGCGATGAAGAAATGAAACGGAAGTTCAAATCTCTGGCAGCCCTTGCACTCAGCGCGGCGATGGTACTTTCTATGGCCGCATGCGGCTCCGACAGCGGAAGCACCAGTGCTGCTGCATCGGGTTCCGGCAGTGCCACAGAAACACAGACGGCTGCATCCGGCAACCAGAACCTGAATATTCTCCTCAACGGCACCGTCAACAACCTGGATCCCGATGCCTCCTCCTGGACCGGCGAATATCAGATTGTGACCCAGTCCCAGGCGAGCCTTTTGCGGATTATCACCGATGATAACGACAAGGATACCTATGTTGAGGACGGCTGTGAGTCCTATGAGGTCTCCGACGACGGTCTGACCTACACTTTCCATCTTCGTGAGAACTACTGGAGCGACGGTGAAAAGGTTGTGGCACAGCAGTATGTGGATGCGGCGCTACGGGCGCTGAATCCCGACAACGGCTATTCCACCACCGAGTTCCTGCCCATCAAAAATGCACAGGCTTACTATGATGGCGAGTGCGATGCTTCTGAGCTGGGCGTAAAGGCTGTGGACGACAACACCGTGGAATACACCCTGGAGTCTCCCAACTCTGAGTTTCTTTACTATATTGCCTACCGTGCCGGTTATCCCTGCCGTCAGGACGTGATTGACAAGGCAACCTCCACCTATGGCACCAATGTGGATGAGATGGTCTTCAACGGTCCCTTTAAGGTGACCTCCTGGGTCAAGGAAAACAGCGTGACGCTGGAAAAGAACGACAAGTATTGGGATGCCGCCAACGTAAAGCTCGATACCGTTACCATGCAGTATGTGGCGGAGCATTCCACCCAGGCAACCCTGTTTGACGCCCAGCAGCTGGACATTGTTCCCTACAACGACGACTACGGCGCCGATTGGGAGGCGCAGGCTGCCGACGGCAAGATCGACTATGTGAACAAGGTCGGCACTTATTCCGACTTCCTGGTGTTTGCCATTGAAAACGGCGGCAAATCCGGTCTGATGGGCAATGCCAACATCCGTCAGGCGCTGTCCCTGGCAGTCGATCGTCAGGAGCTGTGCGATACCGTTTGGGGTCGCTATGAGCCTGCTTACACCTATGTTCCCTCTGCTGTCACATGCGGCGGAGAAACCTATAACACCGCTGGCGAAGGACTGGTAAAGGATCTCCAGGCACAGTATTCCACCGACGAAGCCCTGCAGGAGCTGTTTAAAAAGGGTCTGGAGGAGCTGGGCAAGGACACCGACCTTTCTGCCGTGACCATTGACTTTGTGGTCGAGGCTGACAATGTAGCCCGTCAGACCCAGGCAGAGTACCTGGCGCAGACCTGGCAGAATAAGCTGGGCATTCAGGTGAACGTGGACGTGACCACCGATGCCGAGGAGCGTCAGCAGCAGATGGACTATGACGTTGGCGTCAACGGCTGGGAAGGCGGCGCAAGCCCCTATAACTATCTGTTTGTTGTAAACGTGCCCTACGGTCTGAAGTACCTCACCGGTGTTTATACCAATGAGCATGTCAACGAGCTGCTGGAACAGGTTACCAGCATTACAGATTCCGCCAAGCAGGCTGAGATGTTCCATGAGATCGAGGATACGATCCTGGATGAGGCTGGTGTTGGTCCCCTGTATTTCACTGACATCAAGTTCTTCCAGCAGACCTATGTGAAGGGAATCTATTACACCAACTTTGGTCCGGAGTTCGATTTCAGCCACGCATATATTGAAAAGTAAGGACCCCAAACCGGTCCAAATCAGGCAGGGGTTCCCCCCTGCCTGACTGCATATTGCCCAAACTCTAAAAGAAAAGGCAGCTGTTACTTATGATAAAATATATTTTCCGGCGTTTTTTGGAGCTGCTGCTGGCACTGTTCCTCATTGCCACGGCAACGTTTTTCCTGACGGCGGCAGCACCCGGGGACCCCTTGGTTTCCAGGACCATGTCGCTTCCCCAGGCGTCCAGAGACGCCATGTATGCCAAATATGGCCTGGATAAGCCGCTGATGCAGCGCTATGTAATTACCATGAAGGGCATGCTTCACGGTGATTTTGGCGAGTCCGTGGTCTACGAGGGGCAGACCCTGCAGGACATCATCCGGGAAAAGCTTCCGGTATCGGCACGGCTGGGGCTCCAGTCCCTGATTTTCGGCGTGCTGGTGGGACTGTTCTTAGGCGTGATTGCGGCGGTGAAGCGGGACACCTGGATCGACCGGGTGATTGTGGTGTTTGCGGTGCTTTTGATGAGCGTGCCGGAGCTGGTGCTGGGTCTGGTATTCCAGAAATACTTTGCCGGTACGCTGAAATGGTTCCCGGTGATCGGCTGGCCCTCCGGCAAGGATTTGTGGTTCGGCGGCTGGAAATATACCATTCTTCCCATGCTGTCCGGTGCGCTTCTGCACATTGCAACCTACTCCCGACTGCTGAAAACCTCCATTCTGGATGTGCTGGATCAGGACTACATTCTCACTGCGCGCTCCAAGGGGCTGTCTGAGCCGAAGATTGTCTGGAGCCATATTATGCGGAATTCCTTCATTCCCATTGTGACCCGGCTGCCGGTATCCATGGCAACCTGCATCACCGGCTCTTTTATCATTGAAAAAATCTTTTCCATTCCCGGAATTGCCGCCTATTACATCGAGGCGGTGTCTGCCAACGATCTGTCCATCGTGCTGGGTGAAACGGTGTTCATTGCGGCGCTGTTCATCGTAGTGGTATTCCTGACGGATATCCTCTACACGGTGGTGGACCCCAGAATCCGCATTCAAGGAGGGAAACGATAATGGAAGCAACGAAAAATGCCCTCAGACCGGAGGATTTTGAGATCCTTCAGAATCGGACCGCGCAGAGCGATCAGCTGGTTCGGGAGCCGGTGACCTATTGGAAGGATGCCTGGCGACGGCTGAAAAAGAACAAAGTCGCCATGGGCTCCCTGTTTGTGCTGTTCCTGTTTTTGATTATGGTTATCATCGGACCCTATATCCGGGGCTATGACTATATCACCTCCGCACCTCAGTATAAGAATGCCGGTATGAGTGCGCAGTTCTGGCTGGGCGCCGATTCGCTGGGACGGGATCTGTTTTCCCGACTCTGGGTGGGTACCCGTGTCTCCTTTCTGGTGGCGCTGAGCTGTACTGCCATTCAGGTGGTGGTGGGATGTCTTTACGGCAGCATTATGGCATACTTCGGCGGCATTGTGGATGAAATTATGATGCGGATTCTGGAGATTATCACCGCCATCCCCAGCCTGCTGGTGACGATCCTGATTATGATCGCCATGGGCAACAGCGCCGTGTCCCTGTTGATTGCACTGTGCATTGCGTCCTGGTGCCAGACGGCGCGGGTGGTGCGCGGTCAGATTATGCAGCTCCGGGAATCCGAGTATGTCATGGCGGCAGAGGCACTGGGCGAACGTCCCATGAAAATCATTGTCCGTCATCTGCTGCCCAATATCATGGGCATTCTGATTCTGGAGGTTGCCACTGCAATTCCCGGCTACATCTTCCAGGAGGCTGGTCTTAGCTTTATCGGTCTCGGTCTGAAGGCGCCCTCCATCAGCCTGGGACTGCTGATTTCCAACGGGCAGGCTGTGATGAATTCCCATGTGAATCAGCTGATCTTCCCGGCGCTGGTGCTCTGCATTATGGTGCTTGCCTTTAACCTGCTGGGCGACGGTCTTAGAAATGCACTGGACCCCAAGTTCCGGAAGTAGGGGAGGACAACATGAGTAATCTACTTGAAATAAAGGACCTGAAGGTCTGCTACCATACCTATCAGGGGGACGTACAGTCCGTGCGCGGAGTCAATCTGGATATCGGCTATGAGGAATCCGCCGCATTGGTGGGAGAATCCGGCTGCGGCAAATCCGTGACCGGAAAAAGCATTTTGCGGCTGATTCAGGCACCCGGCGAAATTCGAGAGGGAAGCTCCATCACCTTTGACGGCAAAGACGTTCTTGCCATGAGCAAAAAGGAGCTGAGAAGCTATCGGGGCGGACAGGCTTCGATCATCTTCCAGGACGCTCTGGCGTCTTTGAATCCCACCATGACCGTTGGAAAGCAGATTATGGAGAATCTGCTGTATCATCGGAAAATGAGCAAAAAGGAAGCCAAGGCTGAGGCGGTGAAGCTGCTGAAGGATGTGGGTATTCCCAATGCGGAGAAGCGGGTGGATCAGTATCCCCATGAATTCTCCGGCGGCATGCGGCAGAGAGTGATGATCGCCATTGCCTTTGCCTGTCAGCCGAAGCTGCTGATTGCCGATGAGCCGACTACGGCATTGGATGTGACCATCCAGTCTCAGATCATCAAGCTTCTCAAGCAGCTGAAAACCGAAAACCATACCTCCATTTTGATGATTACCCACGATCTTGGCGTAGTTGCCAGCATTGCAGAGCGGATTTTCGTTATGTACAGCGGCGTGATTGTGGAAAAGGGCACCAGTGAAGATATTTTCTATCGGGCGCGGCATCCCTATACCAAGGCGCTGCTTCGGGCAGTCCCGCGGCTGGACGGCGACAAGAAGGAACAGCTGGATTCCATTGAAGGAACCCCGCCGGATCTGATTGCGCCGCCTGCGGGATGTCCCTTTGCACAGCGCTGCAAATACTGCATGCCCATCTGCGAAAGGGAAATGCCGGAGGTCACCGAATTTGGCGGGAAGCATGCCGCTGCCTGCTGGCTCCATCACAATATGGCGCCCAAGGTCGCGGGCATCAACGATTTTGACGAGCAGGCGGGAAAGGAGGTCTGACCATGGAAACGGAAAAGAAGCCTCTGGTCCAGGTGAAGAACCTGAAAAAGTACTTTAACACCGGGCATAAAGAGGTGGTCAAAGCCCTGGACAACGTATCCTTTGACATATACGAGGGAGAGACGGTAGGGCTGGTGGGAGAGTCCGGCTGCGGAAAGACCACCTGCGGACGAATTATCCTTGGACTGTATGATAAAACCGATGGACAGGTGCTCTATCGGGGCAAGGATGTGCACCAGATGTCCCGCAGCGAGAAATATGCCTTTAAAAAGCAGGCGCAGATTGTATTCCAGGACCCCTATTCCTCGCTGGACCCCAGAATGACCGTGGCGGATATCATTGCCGAGGGCATCGACATTCACCATCTTGCCAGGGATCGGAAGGAGCGGCTCCAGAAGATCTATTATTACCTCAATGCTGTGGGACTCAACGAATCCCATGCCAGCCGGTTTGTGCACGAATTCTCCGGCGGTCAGCGGCAGAGAATCGGCATTGCCCGGGCGTTGGCGGTGGAGCCGGAGTTTATTATGCTGGATGAGCCGATTTCCGCATTGGACGTTTCCATTCAGGCGCAGGTGGTCAATCTGCTGATCCAGCTCCAAAAGGAGAAGGGGCTGACCTATCTGTTTGTTGCCCATGATCTTGCCATGGTCAAGCATATTTCGGACCGGATTGTGGTGATGTACCTGGGCACGGTGGTGGAAACCGCGTCCTCCGAGGCGCTGTATGCAAAGCCGCTTCACCCCTATACGCAGGCGCTGATTTCCGCCATTCCCATTCCGGACCCGGAGCTGGAGCGGAAGCGGGAGGCAGAAACCGTACAGGGTGAGGCAACCGTTGCTGGTGCAGCTGAGGGATGCCGGTTCCGTACCCGCTGCAAATTTGCAACGGAGCGGTGCGCCCATGAAATGCCGGAGCTTCGAGAGGTGGAGCCGGGACATTTTGCTGCCTGTCACAATTTGGAGCAAATCGGGAAATGAAGACAAAACAGATTGTAAAGGAACTGGCACTGCTGGTTGGGGCTGCGCTGGGAATTTTCCTGGTGCTGGTGCTGATTGCCTGGGTACGAAGCCTGACGGGCGGAACCCTTGGCGGGAGCCTATGGCGGCTGAGCGCCTTTGCGGGGGCAGTGATTTGGCTGCTGGCAGCGGTATTTTTACTCAGCGGACGCCTGGGACGGAAGTACATGAAGCTGTGGGAGAATCGCTTTCCCCATGTGAGCTTTGACTGGGCGCTGATTCTGGTGGGCGCAGTACTGATCGTCTTAGGCTGCGCTGTCAATTACATTGTACTGTAACGGAAGGAGTGGCGATATGAAAACAAAATATCCTCATATGTTTTCCCCGATTACCATCGGGGGTGTAACCTTTAAGAATCGAATCTGGTCGGCACCGGCAGGCGCACACCTGCTCTACGGCAAGGAGGGCTATCCCAACGACCATGTGGTGGCGTATTACGCCAATAAGGCAAAGGGCGGCAGTGCGAATATCACCGTTTCCGCGCAGAATATGGACATTTATCAGGAATATGATAACGTCCATGCCCATGAGAATATCTTTGACTCCGAAAATCACCGGTTCTGGAATCACCTCACTGACGCCATCCATTTTTATGGCGCCAAGGCGTCCCTGGAGCTTTTGGGCTTCTCCTATCACGGTAGAAACTATAAGGGAGAGCTGGTGAGCTATTCCGTCAACGGTGAGGAGGGCACGCAGCTTCTGGACAGAGCTGCTATGGAGAGCATTGCCTCCATCTATGCCGATGCGGCGGAAAATGCGTTGAAATGCGGCTTTGATATGATTCTGATCCACGGCGGTCACGGCCTGATTCTCAGCCAGATGCTTTCTCCAAAATTCAACACCCGCACTGACGAATTTGGCGGATGTCTTGAAAATCGCGCCAAATTCCCGATCATGATTCTTGACGCCATTCGCGCCCGGGTGGGAAAGAAGCTGCTGATTGAATACCGCATTTCCGGCTCCGAGCTGGGCGGAGACGACTGCTTTACGCAGGACGACTGTGTGGCATTCCTGGAGCTGGTACAGGACAAGATCGACATTGCCCACATCTCCGCAGGCAGCTTCTTTACGGATACCGAGCACATTATGCATCCCAACAACTTCCTGCTGCCGGGACACAACACCTATCTGGCGGAGTATGTAAAAAAATCCGGAAGGATTCATATCCCAATTCTGACCCTGGGGGCTTATCAGCAGCCTGAGGACATCGAAGCTGCATTGGCTGCGGGAAAAGCGGACATTGTTGCCATGGCGCGGGGGACCATTGCCGATGCGGCGCTGGTGAACAAGGCGAGAAAGGGCAGGGAGGACGAGATTATTCCCTGTATCAAGTGCTTCCACTGTCTGGACTATCGCCGTGCAGCGACCTTTGGCTGTTCGGTCAACCCCACGGTGGGCAGAGAGGCGCGGCTTCCTGTGCTGGTGCCCCCGAAGGAGGAGACAAAAAGAGTGGTCATCATCGGCGGCGGTGACACTGGAAATGACTGTGTG